>CBDUPU010000174.1:0-5107 GCA_965369185.1 uncultured Rhodospirillales bacterium | reverse complement strand
CGGCCAGCTTCTCGCAGGCCGCGGCGTGATCGTCGTGATGTCGTCTGGCAAGCGGGCGCTGAGCAGCCGCACGGCGGCCATCAAGCCCTGGCCGGGCACGAGTTCGCCTTCTTCTTCTCGGTCGACCCGGGAGAGATCGAGCAGGTCGAGTGTGATGCGCTTTATGCCGGGTACATGGAACGCCACGAGGCCGACATTGCCGCTTTCCGCAAGGACGAGGCTTTGATATTGCCCGCTGATCTTGATTACGGGCAGGTCGGCAGCCTTTCTAATGAAATACGCCAGAAGCTGGAGCAAGCGCGCCCGGAAACGCTGGGCGCGGCAAGCCGGATACCCGGTGTGACCCCGTCCGCGGTGGTTGCTTTGTTGCGTTACGTGCGTCGCCGCGGGGATGAGAAGCAGGTTGCCTAATTCGTCCGAGGAAAAGCTGCGTCATTATCTGGAGCTGCTGGTTAAGTGGCAGCAATCCATCAACCTTGTCAGCCCGGCGACGCTGGATGAAGCGTGGCAGCGGCATTTTCAAGATTCTTTGCAGGTCGGCGAGCTGGTCCCGCAGGGGGCGACGGTGTTTGATTTTGGCAGTGGCGCCGGTTTTCCGGGAATGGTGCTGGCGATTGCCCGCCCAGACCTTGCGGTCAGTCTGGTCGAATCTGATACAAAAAAGTGCACATTCTTATCCACTGTTTCACGTGAAACAAAAAGTCCGGCGACAATCGTGAATCGGCGTATTGAATCTGTTTCACGTGAATCAATCCCCACTGTTATTACAGCGCGGGCGCTTGCGTCTCTGGATAAGCTGCTGGGCTATGCTTTGCCTTTTGCACAGCTGCAACCGGATTTAATGATGCTGTTTTTAAAGGGGCGCAAGGTTGATGAGGAAATCGCCGCCGCGCAGGCGCTGTATAATTTTGAGGTCGAGAAGATCGCCAGCCGCACCGATCCCGAAGGGTGCGTTTTGAAGATTACAAAACTGTCCGCACGCTCAGACGGTTAATGGCTTTTCCTTGACCTTTGCGCTATATAAATCCATTATAGCTGCAGATTCCCCGAACACAGCATGTGCGAGAAATGACATGAGAAATAGACATTCTTCTTCTGCAACTTCTATGCAGGTGCCGCGCATTTTCGCCATTTGTAACCAAAAAGGCGGCGTCGGTAAGACGACGACTTCAATTAACCTGGCAACAGCCATGTGCGCTGTCGGTAAACGGGTGCTGCTGGTTGATCTTGACCCGCAGGGGAATGCCTCGACCGGGCTTGGCGTCAAGCGCTCCAGCTTGCAAAAAAGCATGTATGACGTGCTGTTTGGCGAGGCCGAGGTGCAGGACGTTATTCAGGACACAAAGGTTCCCGGGCTGAGCGTCGCGCCTTCTTCGATTCACCTGTCAGGTGCAGAGATCGAGCTGGTCACAGCGGAACGCCGCGAGCATCGGCTGCGCGATGCGCTTCGCACTCCGCTGCCATACGATTATATTATTATGGACTGCCCGCCATCGCTTAACCTGCTGACTCTGAATGCGCTGGTTTGTACCGATTCGGTCGTCGTGCCGTTGCAGTGTGAGTTTTATGCTCTGGAAGGTTTAAGCCATCTGGTCAAAACCATCGAGCGGGTGAGAAAGCACTATAATCCTGAGCTCGATATTCATGGCGTGGTTCTGACCATGTATGACAAGCGTAATAACTTGTCCGGTCTAGTTGCCAATGATGTGCGCAGCTATTTCGGTGACAAGGTATATAAAACAGTGATTCCGCGCAATGTGCGGGTATCCGAGGCGCCGTCTTATGGTCTCCCCGCGATTGTCTATGATATGCGGTGTCCGGGGGCGCAGGCTTATATCCATCTTGCGAGCGAAATATTAAAGCGTGAGCGCAGTCTGATGCGTGATAGCAAGCGGGCCGCCTGATTCTTTTGAATTTAAATTCACCAACACAGCCAAACGAGAACAATGACCGAAGATATTAAAGCAGACCTGAAAGCGGATAATAAAAAGCGCGGCCTGGGCCGTGGTCTTAATGCCTTGTTTGAAGATGAAGAAGATGTTTATCCGCAGGCTGATAAGGATGGTCATACGCCGGGCGCTGCGCGGGTGATGGCGGGCATTGATCAGCTGGAGCCGGGCGCTTACCAGCCACGCCGTCAGTTTACCGCCGAAAGTATTGATGAGCTTGCCGAATCCATTGCCATTCATGGCGTTTTGCAGCCGCTGATTGTTCGTGCCAAGCCCGGCTTTGACGGCATGTATGAGATTATGGCAGGGGAGCGCCGCTGGCGCGCCGCGCAGAAAGCCCAGCTGCATGAAGTGCCGGTCATTGTCAAAGATATTGACGATGAGAAGGCGCTCGAGATTGGCTTGATCGAGAACCTGCAGCGTGAAGACCTTAATCCGGTCGAGGAAGCGCAAGGGTACAAGCAGTTGATGGAAGAGTTTGGCCATACGCAGGAAAAAGCAGCGGCGGTACTCGGCAAGAGCCGGAGCCATGTCGCCAATATGGTACGGCTGCTTAATTTGCCGATACGCGTAGTGGATATGATGCGTGATGGCAAGCTGAGCGCCGGTCATGCCAGAACATTGATCACCGCGGACAATCCGGAAGCGCTGGCAAATCTTATCGTGTCAAAGGGGCTTAGCGTTCGCGAAGCGGAACGGATGGCGGCGGAAAAAAATGGCCGTGCGCCTGCTACCAAGAAGAAAGCCAAGCCGCAAAAGGATGTTGATACTCTGGCGCTGGAGGAGGAAATTACCAATGCGCTTGGTATGGATGTCAGTATTGATGTTAAAGGTGAAGGCAAGGGTACTTTAAAGGTGTCGTTTGCCACGCTTGACCAGCTTGATGAAGTGTTGCATCGCCTGTCACACTATCCGGGACGTCAGCAGGCCGGTTGATTTTTCTGTTATTTTTCAGTTACTTATTTGCGGGGCGCGTTTTATCAAGACCGCGCCTTGTTTTTTGTCGTGAGTCAGGTTTTTGTTATTTCGATAGGCCTAGAATTGCCTGACCGCATAATGTTTCTACGGGCGTGCCGGTTCTTTTTGTCTGGGCCTCTATCTGGGCGAGACGGTTCAATGTTTTTTCCAGCAGTGGCAGTGACCAGCGATTGAGCTGGGAGCGGAATGAGTCCTCGAATTTAAAAAAAAGCGGTGGCTGCAGGGCCTTAAGTGCTTCGCCGACATTCTGGCCGGAATCTATGCGGGCGCGTGTCAGATGGAGGCGGCGAAAATGGTTTTGCAAGGCGCGCAGGATCATGATGGCCGGAACGCCCTCGGCCATAAGGGTCGTGTAGGCCTTTAGGGCGGCCGCGGAATTTTTACCCGCAACGCTGTAGACAAGATTATCAAGTGACTGCGCGCCGGCTTCGCCGCAACATTCCTGAACGGTTTCAAGCGTTATTTTCTTCTCATCGCCCATATAAAGGATGAGTTTTTCAATCTCGCTGCGCGCACGGGCGCGGTCGCCGACAATAGCGCTCGCCAGCCAGTTCACAGCATCGCCGTTGATCTGGTAGCCTTCATCCTGCACGGTTGTGCGGATCAAACCGGCAATGCCGCGCTCATCTTCGACATAGCAAGGTATGGCAGCGGCGTTGGCTGCTTTTTCGCATAAGATACGCAGCGGTGCGCGCGGGCCAAGCTCGCCGGCTTCTATGATCACGAGGTTTTGTTCACTCGCATTTTGCAAATAGTCCTTTATTTGCGGCGCGATTTTGTCGCTTGCGCCTTCAATGCGGATGAGCCGCCCGCCGCCCATCATCGACATGGCGCTGGCCTCATCAGCCAGCCTTGCCGGATCTTCCAGCATCTGGTCGGCGCTTAATGTTACCGCGTTAAACGGGTCGTTGAGATCGGCGACAATGGTTTTGCCCATGGTGGCCGCACGTTCGCGCATCAGTCCGGCATCCGGCCCATAGACCAGGATAACCCTCGCTTTTGGATCGGGGCTTTTGACGAAAGGGTCTATCTGTTTCCAGCCAAGCTTCATGCTGTAATGTCCCGTTTGTTAATTTTCCCCGTGCTGCCGTTTAAAATAAAGGGCGAGCTGCAGTTCGATCTGGCGGGCGAGGTCGTCAAGGGCGTTTTGCCTGGTGTTTTCTTCGGAAACCCTTGTAGTAAAATGACTTTGCAAGATGTTGTAGCTGGCGATACTGCTGAGTTTGCGGTTGAGCAATTGTTTGCCGGTAGCCTTGTCGGTGAGGGACATTGTGGTGCTCAAACGCAGTTGAGCGCGGGTGGCCGATGAGCTTTTGGTGATATCTAGTTCGGTGCTGAGCTCTTTGATTTTATCAATATGTAGATCATAGGCCGGGTTTTGCGGGCGGCCGGACAGGTAAAAGCGGTCGATCAAGGCATTGCGCAGATATTGCCCTTCCTGATCGGGAATGCTGGCAATGTAGATCTGGTCCAGCCCGGCCTCTGCGGTAGATATTTGGGACGTGCCGCTGGTGCCGTACAAGGGCGTGAAGCCGCAGGCTGTCAATAAAAGCAAGGCTGACAGGCAAAGAACGGAATGCTGGTTTCGGATGCGCTCTGTAATCCGCAAAAAGCTTCGCGTTGTTTGCTTACCCGACCACGACATTGACGATCCTTCCCGGCACAACGATGACCTTGCGCAGCTGCTTGCCTTCCATGGCCTTTTGGACGCCGGGCTCGGCGAGGGCGATGGATTCTGCGGTCTTCTGGTCGGCATCTGCCGGCAGGGTGATAGTCGCACGAACCTTGCCGTTGACCTGTACGCCGATCGTTACGGTTTCAGCCTGCATCAGGCTCTTATCGGCTTGCGGCCAGTCGTGCTCGGCAAGAATTGTGTTATGGCCGAGCTGTTCCCACAATTCTTCGGTGACGTGCGGGATCATCGGGTTCAGGCCGCGCACCAGTATTTCAATTGCCTCGCGCAGCGCCCATTTATCGGCGTCATCCTGCGGCTTGAAGTTGCTGATGGCGTTTGAGAGTTCGCGCAGACGGGCGACGGCCTTGTTCATGTGGAAGGCCTCGATATTATCGCCAACTGCGGCAATGGTTTTGTGGGTCACACAGCGCAGTTTTGCCGCCTGATCGCCAAAATTCGCAGGCGCGGCCATGTTTGCGGAGGGCAAATCGGCTTCTGTGACCAT
>CBDUPU010000173.1:0-5123 GCA_965369185.1 uncultured Rhodospirillales bacterium | reverse complement strand
GTTTAGCAAGATCGAGCCACGTTCGAACAGGTCAAGCAGCCGCCCGGGTGTTGCGATCAGAACATCGGCGCCCTTATCAAGAATTTTGGTCTGTTCGGCGATAGACTCACCGCCGACCAAAAGGGCCTTGCTCAATTTGCAATATTTACCGTACTGATCAAAATTTTCGGCAACCTGCGCTGCAAGCTCCCGAGTCGGCGCCAGTACAAGCGAACGCGGCATGCGCGCTTTGGCACGGCCGCCCGCTAAAATCTCGATCATTGGCAAAATAAAGCTTGCCGTTTTACCTGTTCCTGTCTGGGCAAGCCCCAACACATCACGCGTCATCAGAATCGGCGGAATCGCCTTTTCCTGAATCGGAGTCGGTGTCGTATAGCCGCATTCGGCTATGGCTTTAAGGATATCCGGGCTGAGCCCCAGCTCTTCAAAATTCATAGGGTCTTTCTGAAATTTTCGTTTCTACCGCAAAGAATTAGGGAATTTTATCCAAATTTGCAAGTTTTCTTAATTCTCTACGTAATCAAGGTCGGTATGAAATGTCTCTTTAAGCGTCGCCAAGGCAGCAAAAGCCAGCACGACCATAACACCGACAACGGTCACCCCGGCCCAGCTTACCCCAAGAATCGGCTTAAGCGCCGCAAAGCTAAGCGTAACAGGAATCGTTACAGCCCGAACAAAATTGGGGATCGAGGTCGCAGCAGTTGCCCGGACATTTGTGCCAAACTGCTCTGCCCCGATCTGGATAAACATCGCCCAGTAACCACAAGCAAGGCCTAGCAAACTGCAAACGCCGTAGTAAAGCGCAACTGAATCCCCGTAAGGCAGCGCGATATACAAAGCCGTAAACACGGCAAGCGCCATCAAAAATACAGCCACCGACTTTTTCCTACTCTGCAGCTTCTGACTCAGCAGCCCGCTTAGCATACCGCCGATAGAAATGCCGATATAGCTGTACAGTACGGCGCGTCCTGCTGTCGGCAGCGTTGTCATACCAAGGTCTTCGGCAAATTCAGGCGTCAACGTGATAAACAAAGCAACGACACCCCACAGCGGCGCACCGACAATAATGACGGCAAGCAGGCGCTTCAAAAAGTCCGGACGCAGGAAAAACATTGCGACATGCCCCCGCGCGACATCCTTATTCTGGTTTAATAGCTTCTTATAAAGTCCGGATTCCTTGACATTCACCCGCATCACCAGCAAGGAAAGACCAATCACGCCGCCGACAATATAGGCTGTGCGCCAATCTGCCAGCTCGGCAACGGCGACCGCTAGCCCCGCGCCCATAACCCCGACCATAGAGATGAAACTAGTGCCAAGCCCGCGCCATGCCTTTGGCAAAAGCTCCGACGCCAGCGTCACTCCCGCCCCAAGCTCGCCGGCCAGACCAATACCGGCAACAAAACGCAGCACCGCATACGTGTTTACGTCCTGCACAAAACCGTTGGCTAGATTGGCAAGCGAATACATCAGGATGGATCCGAACAAAACGGACTTGCGGCCATAACGGTCCCCAAGCAAGCCCCAGAGCAGCCCGCCGAGCAGCAGACCCGCCATTTGAACATTCAGCAGCATTATCCCTGTCGATGTAATCGCCTCGCCTGAAAGACCAAGGTCCTGCAGACTCTGCACCCGTACGATGCTGAACAGCAGCAAATCAAATATATCGACAAAATACCCAAGCGCCGCGACGATAATCGTCAGCAACGTGGCACGGTCTATATTCTCTCTCACAAGAGCGGCTTTAAACGCTTGCATACAAATCATGTCCTTAATTAAGTGAAGGGCTTAACACTGCCGCCAAACGCAAAAACTGTCAAACCAGAACCTATGCTGCATTGCGATAAAGCGCACGCTTGCGCTCGCCATAATAAATGCTAATCTCCCTCCCCATGAAAACATCATTGATAAAACATCTCGAAAATGAAATTCAGGCCGTGAAAGAAGCAGGGCTGTACAAGCCCGAGCGTGTCATTACGTCCCCGCAAAGTGCCGATATTACGGTGCAGTCCGGTGACCATGTCCTGAATTTTTGCGCAAACAACTATCTTGGCCTCGGCGACCACCCGAAAATGGTCAAGGCCGCGCAGGAAGCCGCTGAGCGTTACGGTTTTGGTATGGCTTCTGTTAGGTTTATCTGCGGCACACAGGACATCCACAAAACGCTAGAAAGCCGGATAAGCGACTTCCTTGGGAAAGAAGATACGATCCTTTATTCGTCCTGCTTTGACGCGAATACGGGCCTTTTTGAAACGCTTCTGGGACCTGAAGACGCCATCATCTCCGATGAGCTCAACCATGCCAGCATCATTGACGGCGTGCGCCTCTGCAAGGCCGTACGATATCGATACAAAAACAATAACATGGAAGATCTGGAGCGCTGCCTTAAAGAAGCGCAAGGCCAGCGCTTCCGCTTGATCGCCACAGACGGGGTCTTTTCTATGGACGGCTATCTTGCCAACCTGCCGGCAATTTGCGATCTCGCCGAAAAATACGATGCCATGGTTATGGTCGATGACAGCCACGCTGTCGGCTTTACCGGACCAAACGGCGCAGGAACGCCGAACCATTTCGGGGTCAGCGACCGGGTTGATATTATCACCGGCACGCTTGGCAAGGCACTTGGCGGCGCATCGGGCGGCTATACCTCGGCCAGCAAGCCTGTCATTGAATGGTTGCGCCAGCGTTCACGGCCCTACCTGTTTTCCAACACACTTGCGCCGGTAATTGCCGCGACCTCTGTCGCCGTGCTTGATCTGCTGCAAAAAGACGGCGCAGCGATGCGCCAGAAACTAAAGGACAATGCAGAATATTTCCGCAAGCAAATGAGCGCTCTTGGCTTTGACCTGCTGCCGGGCGAGCATCCGATTATCCCGGTTATGATTTATGATGCGGCACTTGCCGGGCGTTTTGCAGACGAGATGTTAAAACGCGGCGTCTATGTCATTGGTTTTTCTTATCCCGTTGTGCCACAAGGCAAGGCACGGATCAGAACACAAATGTCTGCTGCCCACGAAAAAGAACATATAGACAAGGCTGTAGCAGCTTTTGCTGAAGTCGGAAGAGAACTAGGCGTAATAAAGGAACAAGCCGCATGAGAGGACTAGCCAAACTAAAACCTGAACCGGGCATCTGGATGGTCGAAGACGCCGACACGCCGGAAATCGGCCCGAAAGAGGTTCTGATCCGGATCACAAAAAGTGCTATCTGCGGCACGGACATGCATATCTATAACTGGGACGAATGGTCACAAAAAACCGTCCCCGTGCCGATGATAACCGGCCATGAATATGCAGGCATCGTCGAGAAAATAGGCGCCGAGGTCAAACGAGTCAAAACCGGCGACCGGGTTTCCGGCGAAGGTCACCTTGTCTGCGGCACATGCCGCAACTGCCGCGCCGGCAAGCGCCATCTTTGCCGCAACACCGTTGGCGTTGGCGTCAACCGTCAGGGTAGCTTTGCTGAATTCCTGAGCCTGCCCGAAGAAAACGTTGTCCGCCTGCCGGAAGAAATCAGCGATGAAGTCGGCGCCATTCTTGACCCGCTCGGCAACGCGGTCCACACCGCTCTTGCCTTTGACCTTGTTGGTGAAGATGTACTCATCACAGGCGCTGGCCCGATCGGTGTAATGGCAGCAGCGATCTGCCGCCATGTCGGCGCACGCAACGTGGTAATCACGGACATGAACCCCTATCGCCTCGAACTTGCGGCGCAAATGGGTGCCACTCGCGCCGTTGATATCTCAAAGGAAAGCCTTAAAGATGTCATGCAAGAGCTTGGAATGGTGGAAGGTTTTGACGTTGGACTTGAAATGTCCGGCAACAAAAACGGCATTCGCGACATGCTGCAAAATATGAATTCCGGAGGCAAAATCGCCATGCTCGGCATTCCGCCGACAGAAGTCGCGATCGACTGGAATCTGGTTATTTTCAAAGGCCTGACCATCAAAGGCATTTACGGCCGGGAGATGTTTGAAACATGGCATAAAATGATCGCCATGCTGCAAAGCGGCCTCGACATAAGCCCGATCATCACGCACCGCTTTAAAATAGATGACTTCCAGCTAGGCTTTGATGCCATGCATACGGGGCAGAGCGGCAAGGTCATCCTCGACTGGACATAGGTTGCCCGCTTTAGAGCGCCAGTTCCCGCTTAACCTTGCTATTTTATAGTGCTATTCTCCTACGCAGATAAAGGATTTATGCGGGGAGATAGCGATGAACGGCCTCAACTATCAAAGCGGTTTTGGAAACGAATTTGCGACGGAAGCTCTGGAGGGCGCACTACCGGAGGGACAAAACTCTCCTCAAAAGCCCCCCTATGGCCTGTATGCCGAACAGCTTTCCGGCAGCCCGTTTACAGTGCCCAGAGCGCAAAATAAACGCAGCTGGCTATACCGGATCACACCGTCTGTCGCGCACGCGCCGTTTAAGGCACTAAAACACAAAGCCCTGCGCAGCACGCCATTCAACGAAGCACCAGCAACGCCGAACCAGCTGCGCTGGGACCCGCTAGACATCCCTTCAGGCGAAACAGACTTTATCGATGGCCTGACAACCATGGCAGGTGGCGGCGATCAGGCCGGATGGGCCGGGCTGGCTGTCCACATATATGCCGCCAATCGCTCGATGTCCCTCTCCAAACGATATTTTTACAATGCTGACGGTGAATTTCTGTTTGTACCGCAATTAGGGAGACTCACACTTCGCACAGAAATGGGAATTCTCGATGCAAGTCCCGGCGAAATTATAATTGTCCCGCGCGGCATCAAATTCGCCGTTGATTTCCCTGACGGCGCGTCACGCGGTTATGTCTGTGAGAATTACGGCGCGCCGTTCACCCTGCCTGATCTCGGACCGATCGGCGCCAATGGCCTTGCCAATCCGCGCGACTTCCTGACCCCTGTCGCTGCCTATGAAGACATATCCGGCACATTCGAACTGGTCTGCAAATACGCCGGCCAGCTCTGGACGACCGCACTGGATCATTCGCCGCTCGATGTCGTGGCCTGGCACGGCAATTACGCGCCCTATAAATATGACCTCGCCCGGTTTAACACGATCAACACCGTCAGTTTCGACCACCCTGACCCGTCAATCTTCACGGTATTGACCAGCCCTAGC
>CBDUPU010000172.1:0-5157 GCA_965369185.1 uncultured Rhodospirillales bacterium | reverse complement strand
CTGATCACCTTATCGGCAGTACCGCGGACCGGCAAAACAAGAACGCCGCGGGCACCGTCATGCCAGATCTGGACATCATCAAGAATTTGACCTTCGCGCACCGGTGCCCATGTTACAGTCAGCGGGCAAGCCTCCACGGGCTCAAGCACCGTATCCAGCATACAGCCGGATTTGGCGATACTCAGGCCGCCGCTATCCGAGCTGGCGAGACGAATATCGCGCAACTTCAAAGGCGCATCGCCGACATTGACCAAAGAAACTGTAATCGCAGAGATGCTGGCGATACCACCCCCAAAATCAATCTCGTCCTGCGAAGATACCAGCAACCCCTTGCCCGGCACAGCTTCCGGGAAAATACGTGCATTCTCAGTCGTTTCGGGATCAAAGTCACCGGTCAGATTTACGCTGGAAAGCGATGTCGGACCGGTATGTTCGACAATCAGCACGCCGGAGGCATCGCCGCTCAATACCGGCGACCATGTCACAATGACAAGGCAGGCCTGCCCCGGTTCCATTCGGGTGCAGTCGGTCCGCAAAGAGTAACCTGCCTGCAGAGCAGACTCGATATAAATCGCATTAACATCGATCGCTTCGGAGGTAATGTTCCGCAAAACCACAGCCCGGACAACCGGCTGGCTGGTTTGAAGACTACCGAAATCAAGCTCGCCGGGAATCGCCTCGACATCACTGATGAACTGGTCCTTCGCACCCTCACCAGCATTCACAGAGCCGGCGATGGTCGCCGTCACAAGGCGGGAGCGGCCACTATGACGCATCAGCATTTCGATTCGCCACGTACCGGCCTGAAGACCTTTTACCGACAAGCCAACGGCACAAACGGCGCCAGCCGGCAGGTCTTCAGCAGCGCACTGGTTCAATGCGACATTGGCCGACACGGTCGAAGAAGGGTAAAGCTGGATTGCGCCGGTCTGAACCGGACGCCCGCTATCGTTACGGAACAGAATAACGACCTGCGCCGTGGCACCGATCGTTATTGCGCCGCCATCGACACGCGCTTCCACAGGCGTCAAGTCGCCGGTTGCCGCCCCGCCGGCAGTACGCGCACCGGGATCCTGAAAGGCGCTCTGCGCCTGCACACCCTGCGCCGAAACGCACAGCACGAATGCAAAAACAGCTAAAAGAAAAGCTCTATTCATAGCCCCAAAAAGGTTAGAAACGCCCATCCGCCCCGCCCCGCCTTCAGCGGAGAAGCACTTACCATGATAAAACTGTCTTAAGGTACGGGCAAACATGTTTCTAGTACCGCCTGCTGTCAGACGTTCCGGGATCAAGATACTCAGGAGTGATAGAACCTAACGGCGCCCCTGCCGAAACAGAGTCGTCACTACCGCTAAAAGGCGCAAAGTCATAATTTAGCGGCGACACTTTATTATTCGCGGCGCCCTTTACGGCTCCGTAAAATTCTTCATCTTCCGGACTGGTGTAAACAACCACACGCGGGCGCAGCAGGAAGACCAGTTCCAGATTATTGGCCTGTGCCGTACGGCTGGACGGGATAATCGGCTTGGTAAAGCCGGGACCGGTACTGCTAAGACTATCGCTCTCACGCACCAGACCGGCAATCAAAAGAGAATCACCCGGGCGCACGCGCACCTGGGTCGTTAGCTCGCGCTCTGATGTCTGGGGGAGCTGGATCGTCGTCGAGGTTGCGTTACCACCCGTCCCCTGAGAGGAGAACGGGAAATTATCGATCTGGATCACATTGGTCAGGTTAATATCGACATCGGCATAAATCGTCGCATTATCCCAGCTACTGGCAATAGTCAGCTCAAAGCCCGTATCTACGCTACTGGTATTGACGGACGTACTGACGGAACCGTTATCGACCGTCTGGGAAACCTGCGACACGAAGTTCTGGGTATCAGCAACCCGCAACCGCGCCTCGGAACCGGAAAGAACGGTAATCTTGGGCTGGGAAATCGTTTTAACTGCGCCGAACTGCGACAGGAATTCAAAGATATCGCTCGGCGTAAACTGGCCGCCCTCATGACCTGTGGTCGGCAGGCCGATACTGACAGGGTTGGTAAACTCCGCCCCGACATTGCCGGTAATATCAACACTTGCGGTAAACTTGCCGAAATTCTGGATCGTGTCCCAGCGAATACCGGTCGAGTTACCGCTTTCGAGATTAACCTCCCAGATATAGGTCTCGAACACGATCATCGCCGTACTGACGCGCATCCGCTGAAAATAACGCAGCGCATATTCTGCCGTCCGGTTGGTCGCCTCATAAATCAGCGTCCGGGTTGACTGGTCGATAATCGGACTGGTCCCCAGAATCGCAGCCAGACCGGAAGCGATATTCGACATAAAGCTCGTATCCTGACTGATCGGCGGGATCTTGACCGTAAAGGTCTGGGTGTCCTTGATCGTCAGCAGGCCATCCTGATAAGAGCAATAAAGATCAGCAAGAGAGCAAACCTCATTAACAACCTTACTCAAAGGCCCTTGCAGATTCGCCACCGTAATACGGCGGTTCAGCCCTTCTTCACTTTCAAAAGCGAGAGAAATATCATACTCCGCCAAAATCAACTGCAACGCCCCGGCGAGTGTTTCGGAGCGCAGCTCAAACGGCCCGACGCGCTCGGTCGGCAGGCTGTCGCCACCGGCAACAATCGGCACAAGAACATCACGACCAAGAGGCAAATAAATCACGCTATCAGGCTGCTCGTTCACAGCAGAGGGGCGCACATCGGCCATGGTCGGCTGAGGAATATTAACATTGCGTGTCCCGGGCACATCGGCCTGAGCGCAACTCTGCAAAAAGCACGCAGCCAGCGCCAGCACACCGAGACGAAGCCCCGATCCACTGAAACCGCTACAATACCTTGCCTCGCTCACATTCATCCTCGGCCCATTCCTCATGACAGCCTTTTTCTGGAAGCAATCGTCCGCTCCACGGTCTTCACCAGCCGGTCTTTTTCCACCGGCTTCATAAGCACCGCACTAACCTCTAACTGCCCGGCCCGCTCCAGCAGGTCCGGTGTCTGGTCACCCGTCACCAAAATAACGGGAACCGTAATATCTTTTCCGCGAATCGTCCGAATAAACTCAAAACCACCAACAGGCTCCATCCGGACATCCACAATAACCAGATCAATGCCATCATTCGAAGACATGACATCATAGGCATCATTGCCATTGACGGCCTCGACCGTCTGAATTTCGGCGCCATTAAGGTATTTAACGATTTGCATTCTAACAAAATCGTTATCCTCAACGACCAGCACTAGATGTTTTTCACTCATAGATACGTCTTGATCCGGACTTGATATGTGCACAATCAGGAATGATTCAATATGGACAGAATCACTGATCTACTATCAAAGCTAGACCATGGTATGCGCCACTGGCAATCGCCTCTAAAAAGCTATCCACTGAAAAAACTCCGGTTTTGTTTGACAATCCGGCTTTTTCCCAAACCATCCACAAGCGGACGACATAGAAATTGACATTATTTCCGACATGATCAGTATTGTAGCGTGATTTTAATATTTAAACGCATTCAATTTTTACCGCCGACAGGAACCGCCCATGCTTGAATGGATCGCCCTTGCCTGCCTGATTGGGGCCATCGCGCTGCTTTTGTCCTTGTCGATCGTTGATCTCAAGACAAGATTGCTGCCCAACGAAATGGTTTTGGGCTTTGCCACGCTCGGGCTGATTTTCCACCTGACGACCACGGCGTCTTTCGCCGCTCCGCTCGAAATTATCGCCGGAGGCGTGATCGGATTTGGCGCACTCTATCTTGTGCGCGCGGCCGCAAACCACATTTATCAAGCCGATGCGCTCGGGCTTGGCGATGTAAAACTGATCGGTGCCGGCGGCCTATGGCTGGGGCCGGACGCTATCATGCTGGCAATGTCGGTCGGCGCGATGGCAGGTCTGCTGCACGGGGCAGGCTATGCGCTGTACCGCCAGAAAAAAACCGGCCAGCCTACCGACTGGTCGCGCCTGCAAATCCCCGCCGGACCGGGCTTTGCCGCGGGGCTGGTCATCGTCGGCATTTATAAATTCTGGACATTTAACCCCTTGGGCTAATTCAGAACCATGAACAAAACCTTAGGCGATATCCGCGTTCTTGACCTGTCCCGCGTGCTGGCGGGACCGTGCTGCACCCAGATCCTCGGCGATCTCGGCGCGGACATCATCAAGATCGAGCGCCCCGGTGGCGGTGATGATACCCGCAAATGGGGGCCGCCCTACCTTGAGGACAAGGACGGCAACGAAACCGGAGAAAGCGCCTATTACCTTTCTGCAAACCGCAACAAACGCTCGGTCGCGATCGACATTACGACGACAGAAGGGCAGGACATTATTCATGCGCTGCTGGAAAAATGCGATGTGCTGATAGAGAACTTCAAGACCGGCGGGCTTGAAAAATACGGGCTCGGATACGCGCAAATCAAAGAGCGCCACCCGCACATTATATATACCTCAATCACCGGCTTCGGCCAGACCGGACCGCTGGCAAGCGAACCGGGATACGACCTGCTGGCGCAGGCGATGGGCGGGCTGATGTCCGTCACCGGCGAGCCGGACGGGCAGCCGATGAAAGCGGGCGTGGCGCTGAGCGATATCATGACCGGGCTGTATGCCGCGATCGGCATACTCGCGGCGCTACATAAACGCAAGGAAACCGGCCACGGCCAGCATATCGATGTCGCGCTGCTTGATTGCACACTAGCGGCAATGACAAACATCGCACAATATTACCTGACTTCCGGCGACCTTGCGGCGCGGCGCGGC
The DNA here is from genome assembly GCA_965369185.1 of uncultured Rhodospirillales bacterium. Lineage (GTDB taxonomy): Bacteria > Pseudomonadota > Alphaproteobacteria > Micavibrionales > Micavibrionaceae > UM-FILTER-47-13. The sequence continues at coordinate 387 of CBDUPU010000172.1, read as the reverse complement.
AACGCCCATGCAACAATCGTCCCCTATCAGGCTTTCCCCAGCGCCGACGGCCATGTCGTGATTGCGATTGGCAATGACAGGCAATTTGCGCGCTTTGCCGCCTTTACCGGGCAGGACTGGGCAAAGGACGAGCGTTTTGCCACCAACCGCGCCCGCGTTAAAAACCGCGAAACGCTGGTGCCGATGATCGAGACCATCACCAAGCGCGAGCCGACAAGCTGGTGGGTGGCAAAGCTGGCCGAAATCGACGTGCCCGCCGCGCCGGTCAACGATATGGCGCAAGCCTTTTCCCACCCGCAGGTCAAGGCGCGCGATATGCAGATTACAATGCCCCACGACACGGCCGGGCGAGACATTGATCTTGTCGGCAGCCCGCTTAAGCTCTCT
>CBDUPU010000171.1:0-5162 GCA_965369185.1 uncultured Rhodospirillales bacterium | reverse complement strand
CATATGCGCAAAGCCGTTGACGACGCCATGGACATTCTCGGCGGTAAAGCCGTCATGTACGGCCCGCAGAACCTTGTTCAGCGCATGTACAGCACCGTTCCGATCGGCATCACCGTCGAAGGCGCAAACATTATGGGACGTAACTTCATGATCTTTGGCCAGGGTAGTGTCCGTGCGCACCCTTATCTGCTCGATGAAATCGCAGCGACGGAAAACGAGAACAAGGAAGAGGGCGCAAAAGAACTTTGGAAGCTGCTGTTCGACAAACATATTCCGAACCTGCTCGCCAATGCGGACAAAGCCAAGTCCCTCGGCAAGACTGCGCCCAATCTGACGATTGAAGGCTATAAACGCCAGATCGAACGCCTGAGCTCTGCCTTTAACGTGGCCGCAAACCTTAGCGTCATCACAATCGGCGGCGCCCTCAAGAGCAAGGAAAATCTCGGCGCGCGTATGGGCGATGTCATGAGCTACCTTTACATGGCAACCTGCGCACTGGAAAAATGGGAAGCAGACGGCCGCCCGGAAGAAGACAAGCCTCTGGTCGAATGGTCCTGCGAATGGGCACTTGAAAAGGCGGAAGAAGCAATTGCCGAATTCATTCCCAACTATGCCGACTTCATCGAGAAGGCAAGCAAGAAACAGCCGCATCTGCGCGTTGTAAACCTTGCCCGCTTCCTCGAAAAGACAGCGCTGCCCAAAGGCCGCCGCCTGCTCAAGCCGTCCGATGCGCTGACCTTGCGCGCGGCCGATACGGTTCTGACGCCGGGCGCCGCACGCGACCGTCTGACCGAGGGACTTTATGATCCGAAGCAGGAATCAGACAATCCGCTCAGCACGCTGGAAGAAGCCTTCCGCCAGGTGCTGCGCACCGACCCGACGGAAAAAACCATCCGCAAGGCGGTTAAGTCCGGACAGCTCAACAGCTTTGATCCGGCCGAAGCAGTTAAAGCAGGCGTCATCACTCAGGAAGACGCCGACGAACTGGCAAAAACCAATACACTGGTTGCCAAAGTCGTAAACGTCGACGACTTCGCACCGCCTGCGATCAAATAATTTCCGAAGATACCAGACAAAAAGAAAAGCGCCTTTTAAGGGCGCTTTTCCCGTTTACTAGCCTGAATACAAAGAGCTAAAATGGATTTTTTGCTCTTTTTTATTATCGTAAAATAATGATGCGCGTTATGGTATGATTCCTATGTAACAAGGCCATTGGCGAAAACCGCTGACAGGTCTCACTGATGAATAATGACTAAGTATTTAACCGAACAAGCAGATTTACGGCGTAACCGTAGAACATGGCTAGTCACAGGTGTGGCTGGCTTTATCGGCTCTCACTTGGCCGAGACGCTGCTTTATTTTGGGCAAAATGTAATTGGCCTGGACAATCTCTCAAGTGGGAACCTTGCTAATATAAAAGATTTTTCGGCAAACCAAAATTTTTCCTTCATTGAGGGTGACATCCGCGATCAGGATATATGCTTAAGAGCATGTGACGGCGTCCAGTTCGTGTTGCATCATGCTGCAATTGGCTCCGTAGTGAAATCTCTAGAATCTCCTGCGCTTGTTGACCAGGTCAATAATGGGGGCTTTATTAATATACTGCTGGCCGCTCGCGCAAAAGGTGTGAAGAAAGTGGTTTACGCCAGCTCGAGTGCGGTCTATGGCGAGGGTAATGAAATGCCACGCCACGAGAGTGATACGCTGTCGCCACTGTCGCCCTATGCTGTAACGAAATGTGCCAATGAACTCTATGCAGGGACTTTATTTCAGCAGGCGGGGCTTGAAGCAATTGGTTTGCGTTACTTTAATATTTACGGAGAAAGGCAGGACCCAGCCGGCGCTTACGCTGCGGTAATACCAAAATGGATCGGCCAAATGCTTTCTGGCAGTGACGTAGAGATTTATGGTGACGGTGAAACCATGCGTGACTTCTGCCATGTAAGCGATGTCGTGCAGGCCAATATACTGGCGGCAACAGCTCCCTATAAACTCAACCCGGTTTATAATATAGGCGCAGGATCTGGCGTCACTCTAAATCAACTATTTGGCCATTTGAAAGTATTTGCCGGTTATAATTATAAGCCGGTATATCGTGATTTTAGAGGCGCAGATATTAAGATTTCTTGCGCCAATATTTCCAACGCGCAGAAGCAGCTTGGTTTTGACCCGCAAGTAAGTATAGACGATGGGCTTGCGGCCACGATGGAGTACTACAGGGCTTGTAAAAATGGCTGAGCAACTAACAAAGCCGCGGCTCATATTATTTTTTACCTGGGATGTATCACTAGCGCTCTGGCAGGAAAAGGGGCTTTTGCAACGTGAGGTCAGGCTATACCAGGAGCTTGCGGCGCGCGGCGTTGACATTACATTTCTAAGCTGGGGCGGTGAAGAGGAAAAGACTATTGCGGATAGCCTTTTCCCTGCAATAAAAACGGTATCATTGTACAACCACATAGCACGCCCCAACAACAAAGCCTTAAGGGCTCTTTGTTCGCTTTGGGCCCCCTTGGCTATTTATAGCATTATAAAACAAGGTGATATTCTCAAAACTAACCAACTTTGGGGGGGGTGGGTTGCCGTGATAGCAAAGCTCATTGCGCGAAAGCCGATGATAGCTCGTTGTGGTTTTGAATTATACGATTTTTCGATTAAGCAGGGTCACGGAAAGGCGCGACTTTGGTTTGTTAAGCTTATAAGTCGTATGACCTATGGCGTAGCAGATAGAATTTGCGTGGCAACGGCCGAGGATAAGGACTTTGTTATAAAAGTTTTTCGGCAATCGGCTGATAAAATTTCTATTCACCCCAATTGGATTGATACGGGCGTTTTTATTCCTCAATCACGCGAGAAGAAAAAAGATACCATCTTATTCGTCGGCCGTTTATCTGCACAAAAAAATCTTGAGCTGCTGATCGATGCTTTGGCTGGGACCAACTATACTCTTGATATTGCGGGCGACGGAGAGTTGCGCGCCTCCTTGGAAAAGCGGGCGCGGGAGAAGGGGGTGCCCGTTCATTTTCTGGGTAGTGTTGCTAACGATAAATTGCCGGAAATTTATAACAGTTATAATGTCTTTATATTGCCGTCCCATTATGAGGGAAATCCAAAAACATTGCTGGAGGCCATGGCTTGTGGCTGCGCTGTAATCGGCACCAACGTACCGGGAATTGCCTCGGTAATACAGCATAGCAAAAGTGGACTGTTATCGCCTGCAAATGATAAAAGCCTGCGTGATGTAATTGTACAGCTTATGTCAGATACGGACCTTCAGCTCCGATTGGGGAGGGGGGCTCGCGATCAAATTGTTAAGAATCAGGCGCTTGACAGGCTTGTTGCCCGAGAGCTAGCTTGCTATCGAAAACTAATCAGGCAGTAAACCATGAGACAGAATCTTGTTCATTTCAGTAACAAAGTCGCTCGCCGTGTGCAAAAAGCCGCAGATGTTTGGGCAAAGCAATATTGGCACGACCTTCCCTTTGGTCAGGAGCCAAAGGCAGAACAAAGCCGCTACCTTCAGCTTTGGGAAGAAGCCAAGAATGTATCTTACCCAGATATCGACGCTTTTGAAAAGAAAAAGGGCTTTGCTCTGGCTCCTGACTGGTTTCACGAATTGGCGCTTCATACGCAAATCGTCGTAAAAGAATCGGCGCTTTGTTACCAACACGGTAGGGTGCTTTATACGGCGTTGCGAGATTATGTGCGCACCCATACTGACGCGTGCGAAAAAGCATCTGTACCCGATGGGCATCGTACAGTGACTATATTGGAAACTGGGACAGCTAGAGGATTCTCTGCTGTATGCATGGCAAAAGCTCTTTCTGATGAAGGTGTCTCTGGAAAAATTGTCACCTTCGATCTCTTGCCTCATAAAGTTCAAATGTATTGGAACTGTATAGACGATCACGAGGGCATGAAGACGCGACAGCAGCTTTTGGCCCCGTGGAGCGAGCTAGTAGATCCGTATGTTATCTTTATCGAAAATGATAGCAGGATTGGCATCCGACGCGCTGCTATGGGGCGTGTGCATTTCGCGTTTCTTGATGGTGCTCACACATATGAAGATATCATGATCGAATTTGATATGGTTCAGCAGATGCAACAGCCTGGCGATATAGTCGTCTTCGATGATTATAATCCGCTACTATTTCCCGGGATCATTCAGGGGGTCGATGAAGGTTGTGACAAATGGGGATATTCTAAGGAAATATTTGGCGACAATAACGGGCGTGCCTATGTAATAGCAAAGAAACAAGGCTAAGGCGCATGAGTGCAGCAAAGCCCATGGTGACTGTCCTTATGTCTGTTTATAATGCAGAGAAAGACCTTAAGGCGAGTATAGACAGTATCCTAAATCAGAGTGTACAAGACTTTGAATTCATTATTATAAATGATGGTTCAACGGATAGATCTCTCGAAATTTTAGAAAATTATGCGCGAGCCGACACAAGAGTGCGCATCATTAGCCACAAAAACAAAGGGCTGACAAAGTCACTAAATGTTGGAATTACAGAGGCGAACGGCACCTTTATTGCTCGTCAGGATGCTGATGATGTGTCTTACCCGAGGCGTCTTGAAAAGCAACTCAAACTCTTCTCCGCAGATAAGTCTGTTGTTTTAGCTGGCGGCAATTGTGACGATTTTTGTAATGGCCACCAACTCGGCGAATGGGGAAGTTATGATGAGGTTGATTTGCAAAAAGTCGTCTTTTTAAAAACTCCTTTTGCACATAGTACGGCAATGATGCGAACTGACATTTGCCGTGAACTAGGCGGTTATGACGAAAGCTATAAAACAGCGCAAGACATGGAATTCTGGATGCGTTTTGCAAAACGTGGAAAGCTAGCCATGGTCCCAGTCCCCATTTTAAGGCGCAACATTGTTAAAGGATCGATAAGCACTAAAAGGCGCTGGAGACAATTTTACGATGGGTTGCGTGCGCGCTGGACACATAATAAAGGGGCGAACCGAGTTGGTGCTGCTTATTATGGGGGGCGCAGTTTACTTCTCGGGTTACTGCCACCCCGGTTAATCCGCCTTTTAAAAGACGAGATCAAATGAAAAATTTTATACGATTGCTCCGAGTTTTCTTCAAAAGTTACAAGAAAGAAACCATATCGGTTCTTTTTTTGGTGATCATTGCGGGCCTCGCAGAAGCTGTG
>CBDUPU010000170.1:0-5168 GCA_965369185.1 uncultured Rhodospirillales bacterium | reverse complement strand
CGAACCGCGCTGGTCGAAAATGATAATGCGGTAATGGTCGGGATCGAAAAAGCGGCGGTGCGTCGGCGTAGCGCCCGCGCCGGGGCCGCCATGCAGCAGCAGGATCGGCACGCCGTCAGGATTGCCGCTTTGTTCCCAATACAGGGAGTGAATGTCGTTTACTTCAAGAAAGCCTGAGGAGTAGGGCGAAATCGGCGGAAACAGGTCGAGCAGTGTGTTGCGCCGCTCTATCCCGCTGGGAGTCATCTTCTGCCGCTTTTCTCTGCTCATTGCCCTTCTACCCATCTATTCGGCTTTATTAAAGTAGCCGTTTTGAAATACTAATTTTTTAATCAATTAGTTCAGGTTAGACGGTTCCGCTTGAGGTGGCAAGATTTCTATCCAGACCGGATGCATGAGTTCGATATAGGGGCCGTTGTAATTTTCTACCCATCCACGGATGCGAATGCGCTTGCCGGAGAACTGTAGAGGGTTCAGGCCAAGATTGACCATTTCGCGCCGCGCCGTCGACGGGATGCCGACGGTAAAATCCTTGCGCCAGTCCTGCCCGAAATTCAGATAAACAGTGTTGCTGTGCATGGCGTTGGCTTTGACCGTGCCTTCAACAATAGCCCAGCCATTCATGCCTTTTTCGGCGTTTTCCGGTGTGAGAACGGCATAGGCTTCGTCCGCCCACAGGCCGCGCTTTTCCGCGCGGGCTTCTTGCTCTAGCGCCAACATGGCGCCGGCCATCTCGATATTGACGGTCGAGGGACGGACACGGGCAAGGCCGTTTTTTATGAGGGCGCCTTGCAGCCATATCTCTGCGTTGCGTTCTTCCACCTGCGCCAGTTCATAACCCATTCTGTTTGTGCGACCTTTGCGGCTGTTCTTGGTCTGGTGAAGGCGGACATGCTTGTTAGTAAGCGTCTGGTTTAAAAGCTCCATGGCCGCTAAGCCGATTTCACCGGTGTCATAGGGGGTGAGATCGGGGATGTCTATACCGGCAAGCTGGGCAATGCGACCGTCATGCAAACGAATGCGCAGCGGGTCGATGACCTGATTAACAGCTGTAACGCCTGTCATTTGCAATGCGCTATAGTCCGGCTTGGCCGGCATGATGAACTTTTTTGCTTCCTGAGCGTAGGCGCTTTCGGTAAAAATACAGGCAAGCAAAACGAATAAAGAAAAGAATTTTATTTTCATGATGACAGCAGAGTGGCGCATATCCGGTTCGGTTTTCAAGACATTGTTTGTGGCGGCGATGCTTTTTGCCGTTGGCGCGCTGAGCGCCTGCTCGACAAACCCGGCAACGGGGGAGCAGCAATTCGCCGCTTTCATGTCTCCGCAGCAGGAGCAGCAGGCCGGCGCATCCGAACATGAAAACGTCATGAAAACTTTTGGCTTGCCGGAAAACAGCGATGCCTTACAGGCCTATGTGAACAATATTGGCCAAAAGCTCGCGGCAAATACCGAACGCACGGATGTGCAGTATAAATTCTTCGTGCTTGATGATGAGATGGTCAACGCCTTTGCCTTGCCCGGCGGCTATATCTATGTCACGCGTGGATTGATGGCATATGCCGGGAACGAGGCGCAGCTTGCCGCGGTGCTTGCCCATGAAATCGGGCACGTAACCGGTCGCCATTCCGCAGAACGTTATTCCCGCGGCATTGTAACGTCGCTTGGCGCGATGGTGTTATCGGCGGCGCTGGACAGTCAGGCTGCCAGTCAGGCGCTTGGTATAGGCAGCGATCTGTTCATGAAATCCTATTCCCGCGGTCAGGAAAACGAAGCGGACGATCTTGGTATTCGCTATCTGGCGCGGGCAGGTTATGACACAACGGCAATGGCCGGGTTCTTGAGCAACCTGCAAAACCATACTGCGCTTCAGGCGCATATGAATGGCAGTAAAGAGCAGCAGATCGATTGGTTCTCGACTCATCCTTTAACCGCAGACCGCATGCAGAGTACTATCGAGATTTCACGGCAATATCCGCAAGGCGGTACAGTTAATCGGGATCAGTATCTCGGTGTAATTGACGGTATGGTTTACGGAGAAAGCGCACGACATGGTTTTGCCCGCGGCAATCGTTTCTATCATCCACAGATCGGATTTACCTTTGAAGTGCCGTCCGGCTTTACCATGAAAAATCAGCCGAACCAGATTATCGCCAGCAATAAGAGCGGCACTGTTATTATTTTTGACGCTGCCGGCAACCCGCAGGGGATTGATCCGCTGACTTACATGAAGCAAGTCTGGATGCAGGGTGAAAAACTTGCCGATGCTGAAAATATTACGATTAACGGAATGCAGGCAGCGACAGGGTCTTTTTCGGGCGTCGTTGACGGCAAGCAGTCGCTGATCCGTCTTGTCGCGGTTAAGTGGAACGCTAATACGATCTTTCGTTTCCAGATGGCGATGCCTGTAAACGCATCCGCCACTCTGGTCGAGGATTTAAAGCGAACGACCTATAGTCTGCGCGCCTTAAGCGCGGCCGAAAAGCGTGATGTGCGGCCATATCGCATCAAAATAGTTACCGCCGCTGCAGGTGATACCGCTGCTTCTTTAGGCCGGCGTATGCCATTTACCACATATCAGGAAGAGCGCTTCCGTACTTTGAACGGGCTGCCACCGGGGCAGGCGCTGACGGCCGGACAGCGCTACAAGCTCATTGTCGAGTAATTCATATAGATAACGGAAATAAAGGGGAGGCCGCTGGCCTCCTTTTTTCATAGAATCGCTAGTTGCGAATTATTCTCATTTTTGTTCTTGACGATTGTCGATCCTGCGTTTAGCTATACGCAAATGATAATTGTTCTCAACAAAACAATAACCCGTCAGGGAGCTGTATATGACCGCTCGTTCACCCGATAATACCAATCAGTCCGATCTCGCTCGAGAAATGCGTGAGCACGAAGTTACCAAACTGCGCCGCGAGTTTCGTGCAGAGGTAAATAACTTCCTGCAAGAAGCAGGCGTGCCTCTAGATACCAGCTTCGAAGTTACGAGGGACGCAGAAGGTGCATCACCGGTTTATATTGTTACCGGAGCGTCTTTTACGAAGTACGACCCTGAACTGCATGGCAAGGACGAAACGCATGCCTTTGCCGCGGTAGAGGGTGAAGACGGTGAAACATATCTGATGAACAATACCGCCGCCGTGTTCGAGCGCCTGGCGCAATCGGGCGAGCGCGTGCTGGTCCATTCCAAAGATGCCGCGCTGGTTGAAAAACTGGCGGAGCGTTACGGGGTGCAGGATAATGTAAAGGTCATCGGCGGTGATCTTGGCGGTAAGGATATTCTGCCGGATATTTACCGCGAACTCGAAGCCTTTGCCGATGAAGCGCCGGTTAATGATGTCCGTATGGCGCTGTACCAATCTTTTGCCCAGAATAACGGCGAGCCGTTCAAGCCGATGCACCGGGAGGCCAAAGAAGAGGTTGAGGGCGCGGCGAACCGCCGCATCCGTTTTGTCTATAATGTCGCGGCGCTTGGCTATGACCTGCTGATGAACCGCAAGCAGGACTCGCTGCGGGTGGTTTCCCTCTCTGCGCTTGCCGCCAGCCGGGCAACATACGGTTTGCTCGCCGATGCTTCCGATAAGTATATGAACGAGCTGGGCTTCCGCACTTTCCATCTTGAAGCCAATATTTCGACTGGGAAGCCTGTAAGTATATATCAGGTCAATCCCGGTATTACGACCGCCTGCGGCGTTTACCGTGACGAAACCGCACGGAAGATCGTCAAGCGTGAATCTATTGCAGACGGCTTTCCGATGGATGATGATGTGTTTACGGGCAAGAAAGACCTCCCGCAAATCAGTTCGCACGAAGTCGCGTGGGTCGTGGACGCGTTGCTTCGCACTCCCGAAAATGAAGACCCCAACGAAGCCATGCCGGAGAAGGTCCGCAAACTACTTTACGGCGGTTTTGAGCCGGAAGAGTTTCAGCATCGCTTTGAAGGCGCGATCAGCAAGAATGGGAACGTCATCGAGATTGACCCGGACCGCCGTTTGCCCGAACATGTACTGACCCCGCAGACTTCCTATGGCAGGCTGCCCAAAGCGATCCTTCCGGGTGATTACCGCCGGATCTCGCTTTCGCCGCCCGGCCAGAAGTTTTAAGGGGCAGGGGCACAAGGTTAAGAATTTTATTATAGGAGATAACGTAAATGGCTAATGCACAGCAGCAGGCAATTGATACATGGGATAATGAAGAGGGTGAAATGGAAATGGAAGCCGGTCATGAGCCATCATGGCGGGCTTTCATTTCCCATTTGGACATGCCCAGCCTGCAGGACAAGCGCGTACTGGATTTTGGCTGTAACCGTGGCGGTTTTTTGCGTTTGCTGCATAATGAAATGCCGTTCAAGGAAGGGCGCGGCGTTGATATCGCAGAAGAATCCGTACGCATTGCCAATGAAAATAAAGGCATGGTTCCTGTCAGCTATGGCCATTCTGACAGCTTGTCGGATGAAACGGAAAGTTTTGATGTCGCTTTTTCACATGAAGTGATTTACCTGCTGCCGGATCTTGCTGCCCATGCGCAGGAAATGAACCGCGTTCTGAAAGCAGGCGGCGTTTATTACTGTGTGATTGGCGAATATGCCGAAAATCCACTGTGGGAGCGCTGGAAGGGCGTTGTTTCCGAATTTTCGCCGGTACCGCCACAAACCTACAGCTTGCAGGATATCGCCAAGACATTTCAGGATAACGGCTTTGATGTGTCAGTAAGGCGCTTGGTTTGCGATGGCTTTTTGCCGTACGACGCGAATGACACCAAGTACCTTCATAACCCGATGGAACTGATCGAGTTTATGACCGAGTATATGATGCTCTTCCGCTTCGAGAAGAAATAACAAATGGAAAAAGCAGCCAGATGGCTGCTTTTTCTTTGCGAGAGAAGCAGTGAGTGTAACTTTTCGCGCGGTTTAAACCATTGCCGCGGCACCATGCGGTGAGAGCGAGGTTTTTAGCTTGTCCATTGCCCGCGCTTCTAGCTGGCGAACACGCTCTTTACTGATCCCCAGCTCATTGCCGAGCTCTTCCAGCGTCACGACATCGTCATTCAGGTGACGCTCGATAATTATCTTTTGTTCACGGTCGCTAAGCGAGCCAAGGGCTTCGGAAAGCCACGCGGAGCGCGTCTGGCTGTCCTTCATGCCAATGACTATATCCTCCGGCGTC
>CBDUPU010000169.1:0-5181 GCA_965369185.1 uncultured Rhodospirillales bacterium | reverse complement strand
GTGCAGGGGCAATATCAGGGGCAGAGTATTTTGTTTCTTTCCCGCCATGGCCCCGGACATAAATACCTGCCGCATGAGGTCAATTACCGCGCCAATATCTTCGCGCTGAAAAAGCTCGGCGCACGGCGGGTTTTTGGCGTATCCGCCGCCGGAAGCCTGCGCGAAGATTTAAAGCCCGGCGATCTGGCTTTGGCTTCGCAGTATTTCGATCATACACGGGGTAAGCGCGACTATACATTCTTTGGCAACGGCATTGCCGGACATGTCTCTATGGCCAATCCAGCCTGTCCAGCCTTAAGCGCTGATATTGAATCCGCCGCAAGACGTATCAAGCAACCTCTGCATAGTGGCAAAACCTATGCCTGCGTCGAAGGGCCGCGTTTGGGCACGCGGGCGGAGAGTTTTTTCCTGCGCGATGCGGCAAAGGCCGATCTGGTCGGTATGACCAACGTGCCGGAAGTGTTTCTGGCCCGCGAGGCGCAAATGGCCTATGCGACAATATGCCTTGTCACGGATTACGATTGTTGGATGGATGATCCGGCGCAGCATGTCAGTGTTGAGAAGTTTTTCGAGGTGTACGGCGGTGCGCTGGAAAAGGCAAAGTCTGTTCTGGCTGAGCTTTTGAAGGAACCGTTCACCGATACGCCGGGTGATATTCGCTATGCGCTGAAAACCTCGATTTTAACGCCGGACGATGTCATAAACGCAGAGCAGAAGGAATGGCTTGATGTTCTCCGCGCTTGACCGTGTAAGCATTATTATTCCTGTAGCACCGGGTGAAACCGCGCATGAATGGCTTTTGGATGATCTAAAACATATAGGAAGCGAAATCATCGTCTCTTCCGAAGGTTCGCGTGCCAAAAGCCTGAACGAAGGAGCTTCGAAAGCCAGCAGGACATTTTTATGGTTTCTCCATGCCGACAGCCGCGTGAGCGCAGAAAACCTCATTGATCTGGAACAGGCTATAGCCCGGCGTTCAAATGCACTGCATTATTTTGATCTGGCGTATGAAGAAGGCGGTCTTGCTATATTGAATGCCTGGGGCGCGAATATCCGCTCTCGTTTGTTTGGCTTGCCTTACGGAGATCAGGGATTTTGTATTTCAAAAACATTGTTCGATAAAATTGGCGGTTACCCTGAAACCATGCCCTATGGCGAAGACCTTCTATTGGTCCGGCAGGCAAAACAGAAGGGTATCAGGCTTAACCGTATTCCATCAAAACTCATGACAAGCGCCCGGAAATATAATCAACAGGGCTGGCTGAAACTGACCATGCTGCGGCAATGGCAAATGATGAAGCTAATGAGGCAACCGTTATGAGTACAGCTATCGCCATCTTCGTCAAAACGCCTTTTTTGTCACCTGTAAAAACACGCCTGGCCGAAGGCATTGGTGAAAAAAAATCACTCGAATTTTATCATTTAAGCCTAAGGGCTGTGCAGGAAGTTGTAAAATCCGTGCAAGTCATCCCTTACTGGACCGTGGCCGAGGAAAAAGGCTTAACCGAGCCGCTTTGGCAGGATTTTACAGCCCTTTGGACAGGCGAAGGCGGGCTTGGCGAGCGACAACATCATATCTATGGAACCCTGCTGCAAAACCATGATCGCGTTCTTCTGATCGGGGCAGATGCGCCTCAACTATCAAAGAATATTCTGGAACAGGCGATTATAGCGCTCGATACAAACGATTTCGTTATCGGCCCGGCACGGGACGGCGGATATTACCTGTTCGGCGGGCGTATTTCGACAGAACAAAAAATATGGACATCCGTGCCATGGAGCACAAGCATGACGCGGGAGCGGCTGGAATCTGTCCTGCCTAAAAAACCTGCTCATCTTCAAATGCTGACCGATGTGGATACGGCAGGCGATCTGGATTATCTTACGGAAGAAATGCCGGGAGATATGAACAACCAACAAAAACAAATACTGGAGTGGATTGAAAATTATGAACGTCCTATTTCTGTGCACGGGTAATTCCGCCCGCTCTATTTTAGGTGAGGTGATTTTCAATGATTTATTCTCCAATCGTGGCCGCGCTTATAGTGCAGGCAGCAAGCCCGTAGGAAAAGTCAATCCACTTGCCCTGAAAATTTTACAAAAACACGGACACAACACCGAGGGTTTGCAAAGTCAGTCGGTCGATGATTTTCTTGATACGCCTATAGATATGGTCATCAGCGTCTGCAATTCCGCCGCTAACGATTGCCCCGTCTGGCTCGGTAAAGGCACTTCCAAACGCCTGCACTGGCCTTTGCCTGATCCGAAAACTGAAGAAGAGTTTGAAAATATCTACGTCTCTCTAAAAGAGAAAATTTCGTCAATTTTTTAATAACGCCCTTTATCAAGCTGTACGAGCGGGCAGGTGGTTATGAAATGGGCTTTAAACCCCTTTTTTATAGTAAGTCAAGCCATTCAGTTATGGGCAATAAAAAATATGCCGTAAAAAAGCTAATACACCAAAGTAGGACTGAAACCAAAAACAGCCGCCTGTTCCATTTATCGGCGGACTGGCAGGCTTTGGCCAGTTTGGGGTTGGCGGGGCAGGCGCGGCCCGGACGAAACAGCGCCCATGCTGCCAGTGCCAGAACGAGGGCCGTGATTGCAAATGTCCATTCCTTGTGCAGCCCTAAAAAGCTCAGAAAAGGTAAACTGCTGTAAAGCACAGCCACCGTCGCGCCCATGCCGAGCGTCACTAGCACGATGGGTATGACGCAGCATACAAGCGTTGTGGCGCTGGTCAGCAAAACCAGCCAGCCCCATTTACGCGGCCTTGAATTTTTTGCGGTCATTTCATCAGGCACAACACCCCTCATTTTCTTGTTGAATCGGCGGGCACGGCACAGTGCCGTAAGAGCAAAACACGCAGCAATCCTGTTCCTTCGGTTGCAGCAATTTGCCGCAGCCTTTGCATTCATAAAAATACTGGCAGGCATCTTCTGGCATAACTTCTGTTTCCTCGTGGCCGCATAAAGGACAGGTAATCGCCGATTGCCGCTCTATAGCGCCTGACATTGCTCTGCCTTTTCCATGCCGCGATAGGTAAAGCCTTTTTTCTTAAACAGTTCTGTGAACTGTTCATCAGTGAAAGAAACTTTTTTCGCATCGGCGCAAACCGTGATTGTGCCTTCCTTGAGGTTCGATTTGACATCTTCGACGCCTTCGATCTCTTTTAAGGCCTTTTCCGACGTTGCCACGCAAAACGGACAGCTAATGCCGTCGATACGCAGCGTGTATTGAACATCGTCGTTCTGCGACTCCTGCGCCCATGCCGGAAGGGCTGTCATCATCACAAGCGCCGCTGTTAAAATAAGTGTTCTCATCGTTTCACCCTCCATTTAAAAATTCAGCCGGAATCCGGTGAACAGCACATAGTCCTGTTCTGTATTCGCTCCGTTCAGGTTCTGGGTTACAGGAATTTGCACTGCGGCTTCGGCCATCCAGCGTTTTGCCGTGTAATGCAGCCCCGGCGTAACAAACAGGCGCGTTCCTCCGGAATTGGGATCGGATATGCCGCCGGTACGGGTTTTATCTTCATGTGTGAAATTCAGTTCCAACGCACCATATAGAAAACCTTTTGAATCGGCGCTGATGTCCTGCGGGTGCAGGCGCGGCTGGATGGACAGATCGGCCTTGAACACATCGCCGCGTTCAATGTTATCCGCCTTGTTGTTGCCCTGCCAGTAAAGCTGGCCATCCATGTTCAGATCAATGCTGGCGTAAGAGGCAACAATTCCGCCCAGCATGTCCCATGAGCCGGAACCGGGTTGCAATGAGGGTGGCAAAAGCCCCTGTGTGTCTCGTTCTTCATTCTCACCCGTGGGCGTTTCCACCCCTGCAAAAGGTGATATGCGGAATGTTCCCGCTCTGAAATCATGCTGGTATAGCGTATAGCGCGCCATAAACTGAATATCGCCAAGGCCGGACGCATCGCGCTTCAGAGCCGCTCCCGTATCAAGGCTTTTGTCCGAAAACGGCACCACGCCGAACAGTGTCAAATCCGGCGTGATCCCATATCCGACAACAGTGATGGATTTCCGTTCCCGCATGTCCTGGCCGGCATTTCCGCTCTCACCATAGATGAATTGCTGACGTATGATCCACTCTTCCGCGCTGATCGGCAGGGCAGTGTTAAACGTGATCGGTGCGGCTTGCACCGATAATGTCGCCACAGACATCAGCAGGAAAAAACTACTGCCGGAAACAACGGTTTCGAATCTTTTGATATTGAATTTCCACTTCATATCCTTATTATAAAACCTGTAGTTACTACAGATTCAAGGGTTTTTTTATGCACAAGGAATTTACCATCGGCAAATTGTCCTCAGGGACAGGTGCAAACATTGAAACCATCCGTTATTACGAAAAGGAAGGCATATTGCCTGCACCACCCCGAACGGAAGGGGGCCACAGGCTATATGGTGAAGAACACTATAAGCGTCTTATGTTTGTACGCAGAAGCCGTGAGCTGGGATTTAGCCTTGATGAAATCCGCGCCATGCTGGATATGGTAGATGGTGAAAACTTGACCTGTGCAGAAGTGAAGGACGTTACAGTGAAACACCTTGAGGATATCCGCAAGAAAATTGCCGATCTGAAAAAGCTAGAAAAGACCCTGAAAGAAATCGCCTCCCAGTGCAAAGGTAATAAAACGCCTAATTGTCCAATTATTGATGCATTATGGCAATGAATACCTGTTTTTATCTTGTCTTTTATACTTTTTCAGAAGAAATATCCGCCCTTTTCAAATAAAAGGATAGAAGCGGCGGAAAGACGATCAGAGTAAATGCGATCATAATAAAAGCCAGGCATAAAAACATCTGCTGATGCGCGTAATCATGGGGGATAAGCAAAACCAGTGCAGCGGAAATACCGCCCCGCAATCCGCCAAGCATCATTACGTTCATCCATGAAACCGGCAGACGCATAGCCGCGCCACCGCCATAGGCAATAATGGCTCGTGATAAAAGAAGAACGGCAACGGCAGCAACTGTGACCGTCAAAGGCAGGGCAGAAAAATCATGTGCGCCGGTCATTGCGCCGAGCATAAAGAACAGGAATGCATTCAAAGTCTGGCTGATATAATCCCAAAACGCGCCGAGCATGCGGGCTTTTTCCCTTGTCTTTTCATCCGCCCCGCTGACGCTCCACATTTTTGAAAAGACAATAGCTGCCATCAGG
>CBDUPU010000168.1:0-5251 GCA_965369185.1 uncultured Rhodospirillales bacterium | reverse complement strand
TGATCGAAGCAATAAAGGTCTTTCCTGCCTGACCTTTCATGACAACTTCGGCCATTTGCTTGGCGCCGCCATTCGGGGCGATATCAAACGGGCGCGCATTTTCTGGCACGGTTTCAAAATAGGTGTGCAGTTTGCCTTCGGTCAGGATGGTGTGAATGTCCTCGCCAAGCCAGCGGGCGAGCGTCGCGTTGACGAAAACAAAGCGGCCATTTTCATCAACAGAGAAAAAGCCTACCGGCGCGTTATCGGTAAAGTCGATCAACTTTTCGCGCTCATCACGTATTGCGCGGTCAATTTCGAGCTTCTGGGTAATGTCATCAATACGCCAGTGAATATAGCCGGCCCAACCGGCGACCGGCTGTGCCGTGATTTGATACCAGACGTCGCGATCTTCGGTCGTGCAATGCAGCTCGATCGAATCTGTCAGACCGCGATGCGCCTGATCCGCCAGCAGGCGGAAATGGGCGAGCGTTTCTTCATCTTCCTGAAACAGCTTGGACAGGCTTTCCAGTGACGGCTTGCCGAAGCCCTCGCATAAAGTCTGAAACTTTTCATTGGCGTAAATCGTGTTATCGGACGCATCGGTAATGATGCGCGCGCCGCGGCTGCCTTCCAGAACTTCGCGGATCAGTTCGCGTTCTTTTTCCTGTGCGCTGCGGATATGGAATGACTTCTGGACGTAATAAGAAATCGCGGAGGCCGCGACAAAGGCAAGGCCGGCAGCGATGACCGCTTCGCGCTGAATGTCCAGCATGACAGCGGCGACAGTGCAGACAAGCAGATAAAGAAGAACAAGCAAAACCGAAACGATCATGCCTGCCCGGCTGATCTTCTGCTTGTCTTCTGGTTCCGTAGAGCGGTGATGCTTGGCGATAAAAGCCGAATGGTCAATTGTCATGGCGCTGATTATACCTGCCTGAAATCAAAATGCGAACGGCGAAATGTCGTTTTAGCTCAGCTTTCCTTTAAGTTTGAAAACATAGGAGATCACTTCGGCGACGGCCTTATAGTGCTCTTGCGGCACCATTTCGTCGATTTCCACCGTATCGTACAACATGCGGGCCAGCGGCTTGTTTTCATACAGGACGATATTGTTTTCCTTGGCGACTTCGCGGATGCGCAGGGCAATTTCGTCAATCCCCTTGGCGACGCAGACCGGCGCATCCATTGTGTCGGGATTATATTTCAAGGCAATCGCAAAGTGAGTCGGGTTGGTAATTACCACATCGGCCTGCGGTACGGACTGCATCATGCGCTGACGGGCACGTTCAGCGCGCAGCTGTCGCAGCTTGGCGCGCACATGCGGGTCACCTTCGGACTGTTTGTATTCGTCTTTGATTTCCTGCTTGGTCATGCGCATTTTCTTCATATGCTCTGCGCGCTGATAGACCAGATCAATTACGGCAATAATCAGCAGCGCGACCAAAACGCCGGTCATCAACCGAATCACCAGCGCCAGCAATTCATCCAGCATAATCGGCAATGGCTGGCCGACCAGATGTTCGGCAGTGTCGTAAAATGGCTGCAACAGGATCAATCCGACAACGGAGATAATGGAAATTTTTAAAAGACCCTTGGCAAACTCCATCAAGGCGCGCATCGAAAACAGGCGTTTAAAACCTTTCAAGGGCGAGACCTTGCTGAAATCCGGCTTGATGACTTCGGGGGCAAAAAGCGGTCCGACCTGAATAAACGGGCCGATAAAAGCAGAAAATGCCAGAACGATCAGCGGCAGCGCCAAAATCGCCAGCACTACCCAGAATGAAGCGCTCAGCACAGAAGCCACGCCGCCCGGCCCTTCAGGAACATCGGCGGCGTGCTCTATATAGGCTTTTAAAAACTCTTTCAAACGCGCAAACATCGACGGCGCCGCAAAGGCAATCAACAGGGTCGCGGCCAGCAGCATGATCCAGTTATTGATCTCACGCGACAGCGCCACCTGCCCTTTTTTGCGCGACTCTTCAAGTCGCTTGGGGGTGGGGTCTTCTGTTTTCTGGGAATCGTCGGCTTCTTCGGACATAGCTCTATTTTACCACAGGTCAGCCGCCACTCAGGAAAAACACCATGCCGTCTTCAAAACGGCTGATCCAGAACAGCAGGCCGGCAGAAATTGTCAGGGCGAGCGTCAGGAAAGACAGGATAATCTGTAGCGGAAGCGCCAGCAAAAAGACCTGAATCTGCGGCATCAGCCGGGTCAGGACACCCATTCCTATATAGATAAGTAGGGAGATCACGATAAAAGGCGAGGAAATCTGGATACCGACCATAAAGCTGCTCGCCATAGCCCGCGAAATCATCTCGGCCATCGAACCGGAATCCGGCACAGCTCCAACAGGGAACAGCTCGTAACTGCCGACCAGACCGAAAAACAGCAAATGGTGCATATTGGTGGCAAAAAGCAGTAATACGCCTGTAACAGAGAGCATCGCACCGATCAAAGAGCCTTGTGTTGAAAAAGCAGGGTTAAAGACCTGCGCGCTGCCAAGGCCGGACATCATCGAAATCACCATACCGGCAGTATCAAGCGCGACGATCAGGATACGCGCGATGGTGCCAATAAAAATGCCTACGACAAACTCCATGCCGATCAGGGTAAACAACACCGCCGTTGTCGGCACGGGATCAGGCAGGTGCTGCGCCACCAGCGGCGAAAGCACCAGCGACAGGCCAAGCGCGATGTACAGCCGGATCTGCTGCGGCGTAAAGGTATCACCGACGCCCGGCATAATCGTAATTGCCGCACCAATGCGAACAAAGGTGAGCATAAAGGCGAACACGCCCTGCACTAGAAATTGTTCCAAAAGACTCATAAGAATTTCAGGGTATCAGAATCTCGGAATCTCAGAAACTCAGAATCTCGGAAACTTTACGGTTACTGCAAAGCAATCATCCGGTCGGCGAGGCTTTGCATGAAGGCGGTCAGAATCGTTGTCATGCCGGGAAAGAAAACAAAAATGGCGAGGAAGATGGCGATAATTTTGGGAACGAACACCAACGTAATTTCCTGCACCTGGGTCAGGGCCTGAAACAGCGCAATCGTCACACCTACGATCAAACCGACCAGCATAATCGGCGTCCCGATCTGGAGAGAGATCAGAATGGCTTCGCGGACCAGCTCGATGATTTCTGTTTCATTCATACGTTACCGTACCATGTCGCAGAACAGCGCAAAATAAAAGTTTGATGTCTGTAGCTGTCGATTCTATATTGCAACAAAGTTATGGTAATTTTTCTCACAAAGGCAATTAATTATGAGCAGTTCCGACGATATTTCATCCGAAGCAAGAAAACTAATTGCCCAGATAGCAGTCGATAACCAGCACGAAATCAAAAGACTGACCAAAATCGTCAATGACCTGTTCAGTCATATCCCCGAGCTGGAACAAAGTTCTTTAGCCGCTGACTTCACCAAAGCCGTCAGTTTGCTGGAAGAACAGAACCAGAAACTTCTGTCTGCACGGACGAATGCAGATGTGCACAAAGTCACCCAACAAGCGTTTAACGAAAAAGACAGGCTGTTTGAAAAGATTCGCTATACGACAGAGGTCATCAAGGCGACAGTCAATCAAATCCAGAAGAAGAACCCCGGCATCCGCATAGACCTGTAAAAAGGGAATGATATAGCGGCCTTAAATCGGCAGACGCATAATTTCCTGATAAGCGTTCAGCATCCGGTCACGAACAGCAACAACGGTTTGCAGGGTCAATTCGGCAGCATTGACGGCTTCGACCACATCGGTCAGGTCGGCCGTGCCGGCAACGGCCTGGGCAGAGACCCTTTCACCTTCGCGCATCGTGTCGATTGACTCGGTCGCGGCTTTTTTAATCAGGTCGCCGAAATTCGCACCGCCGTCATTGCCGGACACTTTCGTGCCCTGCCCTATGCCTTGCATGTTCTTGTAAAGACCAGCGGCGATTGAAGGATCTATTTTATCGACCATAATGAAAAACTCCTAACCCTCTTATTATACACTAGCTGCCTAGCGTCTTAAAAGGTCGATTGTTTGCAGGATCATGTTACGGCTTTGCTCGATCATACCGAGGTTGGCTTCATAGGAACGCTGGGCTTCCTGCATATCCATCGCCTCGATCAACGGATCGACGTTCGGCAGCTTGACGTAGCCGTTTTCATCGGCGCCCGGATGGTCGGGCATAAACTTGGTTTTATATTCGCTCTTCTGGTCCTGACCGATCTTGTCAACATGCACCACTTTCGTGCCCAGCTCTTTGTCCAGCGTATTTTTGAACGTGATGTACTGGCGCGTATATGGGTTTTCATTCGGGGTCGGCGCAGCGGTATTGGCGTTGGCCATGTTTTCGGAAATCACCCGGGCGCGCTCTGACTGGGCGCG
Organism: uncultured Rhodospirillales bacterium; assembly: GCA_965369185.1. Lineage (GTDB taxonomy): Bacteria > Pseudomonadota > Alphaproteobacteria > Micavibrionales > Micavibrionaceae > UM-FILTER-47-13. The sequence goes on along the minus strand of CBDUPU010000168.1, from coordinate 899 downwards.
CATACCGTGGGCGGAGATACTCATTGCACTGAAAAGTTCACTCATTGTCTGTGCTCCTTATTCCCTACGTCCTTATTGATTAGCGGCCGAGCGCGGTGCGCATCATGCCGAGATTTTTCTGATAGAGGCTGGTCATCAGGTTGTAGTCCATCGTCGTTTTGGCGGCGTTGACCATTTGCTCTTCCACGATCACGGCATTACCGGCCGGCGCGACTTCATAGGTCGTTTTCGCCTCGCGGTTTTTCGGATTGTCGATATCGTTGACCCCGCCCATATGCATCGGGTTGGTGACATCCGGACGGACGAGCTTGCTGCCGGTGGTTTGCTTAAGGACAGCACCGAAATCGACCTTGGTCAGATCACGCGGGATATAGCCCGGCGTGTCGGCGTTGGCAACGTTCTGCGAAATCACTTCCTGCCGCTGGTTCAGATAACCCATTTTTGCCGACATCGCCTTGAAAAGAGGAATTGCGCTGGTGGTCATGGCTTACGTACCTTATTCGTTGTGTTATAGTTTTCTTACCCACAGAAGAACTTTGCAGGAACCGTGCCAATGACGGATCGATATGATGACGGGCGGAAAAAAAGTGCCAAAGACGCGCTAATCCCCTCAAATCTAAAGAAAATTCCCAAACGGCAAGTGGCGGTCGCCCTGGAGGACGCCCGCACCGAGCAAGATTTGCCGCGTGTCACTGCCGCAGGGCGGGGAAAAATTGCCGAGCAGATCCTGCAGCTTGCCTATGAAAACGGCATCAAAGTCCGCGAAGACAGCGCCCTCGCCGAAATGCTGGCCACGATCGAGCTGGAAAGCCCGATCCCGACCGAAGCCTTTATGGCGGTCGCTGAAATCCTTTCCTATGTCTATAAAGCAAACGGCGCGCCAAACCCCTTTGACGCAG
>CBDUPU010000167.1:0-5339 GCA_965369185.1 uncultured Rhodospirillales bacterium | reverse complement strand
TGCAACAAGTGTGGCAGGCCGCGCGTTGTATGAACTTTAACGAGCAGCCGGAAAACAACTTTGATGGGTTCTTCGACTTCGCCTACTACCAAGGAAACGACCCGCGGCGCGAAAGTAACAGCTGGGCACTGATGTGCAACACTCCAGACCCGCGCATCGGTCAGGCGCGTACAGCTGCCTTTAACGGCGATGAAGCACTGTTCAGTCTTGCGGCCGGCGACGAGATTGTTGCCGCACAAGGAAACGGAGCCCCGTATGAAGAAGACGATATCGTCACCCATCTCGATTCCATCCTGCCGGGAAGCTGCTCCGGACAACCGATCCCAACCGGCGTGACAGTCGAGCGGCCTGACATTAACGGCGGCGCAGCATATGATGAGATGATCTGCCCGAATCCGGGTTGTACCGCTCCTCCTGGCGGCGGCAGTTGCTCTAACTAATAACACACCGATATCGCTAACAAAAAATCACGCTTGAATGGCAACATCCAAGCGTGATCCTGATTACAGCAATTTAAAAAGATTACGGGCTGGCGTTATAAATGCGCGGCCGCTCGCTAACGCTCTCTTTTTCAGGTTTATTCGGATTGTACGTCCAGGCTTTGGCAGGATCATAAACCATCTTCTTGTTGGAACTGCTGCGTGAACCAGCTGCTCCGGCTCCGGACACATCTCCCCTTGCCTCGGCGGCGCGCAGCTGCTCGATTTCTCGCATACTTGCCGCAACAACCGCGTCACTCGCGGCCTGGGCGTATTCCTGTATCTCTCTGGCATGCTTTGCGCGGGCATCTTCAAAAGCTTCCCAACTGACATTACCCGTATTGCGACGCCTTTGGCTTGCCGCGGTGCGGTTGCGGCTGAAATCATAAGGCTTTGCCTGTCCAGAAGTGCCTTTGTTCATATATAGAGGCTTTGCACCGCTGCTATCATCACGGCGATTAAAGATGCGCCCGAGGAAGCTACGGTTGGAATCGTCATTCTGGGCAACGATGATCGGCGCCGCCTGCATCGCATTATCCCCGGCCGCAAAGGCCTTTTGATGATGAATCGCGCCTGCTGTCAGGCATAGCGCCATGGCGCTGGCTAGAAGATAGGGTTTCACACGCACACCCGTTTCCTTTTCAGAGTTTTTCTGTTCAGAGCATTTCAATAGACATTATATCAGGCGGGACACCCGTATGACAATTTGCTTTCAATGCGCTGCGAAAATCACTGCGGCGCAAGAAACGTGCTGATTTCCCGCTGAAGCGCCTTATTCTCCGGCTGCATCTCCAAAAACTTAAGCGCAATAGACAGATTCTTTTTCCGGTCCACGGGGACGCGATCAAGCTGCATTGGCCTGATTTGCCGGCTCTCACGCTGCTCCATCGCTGTACCGATTGCTGCCCTCACGGTTTCGAGCAATTCGGGGTCTATCGTTTCACGAGTCCGCCTGACGGTCGCCAGTGCGTCATCTAACAGGCACTTTCTCTGTGCCGAAATGTTGTAAATCCGCCGTTTCATGGTTCCCGTCTTTTGTGGTTTTACTTTGCAAATGAACCGCAAAGCCTTATATCTTCTTCCAGATTATCCGCTTAACCCTAACATAAGGTTAGCAACGAACAGGATGCTGAGAATTTATTCCTCATTGATGGGCGCAAGTACGTTTTTTCTGCGCTCCATGCTGAACCGCCGCTGCCGTCAGGGCAAGGAAGACCCTGCCCGGCTGGGTGAACGCATGGGCGAAGCGAGCATTGAGCGTCCGGACGGCGCGCTGGCATGGTTTCACGCTGCCAGCGTCGGGGAATCGCAATCGACGCTGATTCTTGTGAATGCCCTGCTGGAGCGTTACCCGGATATGAATATCCTGATTACCACCGGTACGGTCACCTCCGCCGCCCTCATGGAAAAGCGTCTGCCAAAACGCGCAGTTCATCAGTATTATCCGCTCGACCACCCCAAATGGGTCGCGGCATTTCTGGATCATTGGCAGCCTGATCTTGCCCTTTGGATGGAATCCGAAATCTGGCCAAATATGCTCAAAGCTTTAAAAAACCGGAACGTTCCTGCCGCACTGGTCAATGCCCGGCTGTCACCGCAATCTTTCAAGCGCTGGAAACTAGCCGCGGGCGAAGTGAAAGAGTTGCTGAGCGCCTTTGGCGTCTGCCTTGCGCAAACAGAAGAAGATGCGGACTATTTCCGCCAGCTCGGAGCACCGAACGTAACCGCGACCGATAATTTAAAATATAGCGCCGCACCGCTGCCCTATGACGAGCGCGACCTAAAAATGCTAAAGGAAGCGACCGACGGACGCCCCCTCTGGCTATATGCCAGCACTCATGACGCGGAGGAAGAAATCGCCTGCCGGATTCATCGTCATCTGCAAAAAAACATCAAGAATTTGCTGACGATTATTGTGCCGCGCCATCCGGAACGCCGTATCGAGATTCGCAAGGCCTGCGAAAAATACGGGCTTAAAGTCGCGCTGCGTAGCGAAGGCGGCGCCGCCCCGGCGGCAGACGATCAAATATATATTGCTGATACGCTCGGCGAGCTTGGTCTGTTCTACCGGCTCAGCCCAATCGCCTGCATTGGCCGCTCATTCAGCTCTGACGGCGGCGGCGGGCACAACCCGATTGAAGCGGCCCAGCTTGGCTGCGCAATTTTACACGGGCCAAAAGTGCAGAACCTTGCCCGTATTTTCGAGGATTTTGACAATATGGGTGCAGCCATCCGTTTGAAAAGCGAACAGGATTTTCAAAAACGGCTGGAGCGGCTCTTTACCGATAGTGACGGGCTGGATGCGCTTCAGAACAAGGCCACACGCTTTGCAGAGGATAAAGGCAAGGTGCTGGAGAATGTTCTTGTCGCGCTCGGCCCGCTTCTGGACAACCTTGATGACAACAAGCAGAAGCAGCAATGCGCCTGAACGCCCCGACATTCTGGTATAAAGGCATTAGCCCTGCCGCCCTGCTGCTCAGCCCGCTCTCGCTGGCATATTATGCGGCGCACCGTATCCACCAATCTTTAGCCAAGCCTTATCATGCCGCAATTCCGGTCATCTGCCTTGGCAATCTTGTCATAGGCGGCAGCGGAAAAACCCCTGCGGCCATCGCCATTATGGGCGCGCTGAAAAACGCGATGCTGGCGGAAAAGCCATGCTTCGTCAGCCGCGGCTATCGCGGACAAGAAAAAGGTCCTGTCCAAGTTGACCCGGACCGACACAGCGCCGCCGATGTTGGAGACGAGCCCCTGATGCTGGCGCAGGAAGGCCCTGTCATTATCGGCGCCAACCGCGGAAAGAGCGCAGAACTGGCAGAAAAAAACGGCTATGACGCGATCGTCATGGATGACGGCTTGCAAAATCCCAGCCTGCAGAAAGATATTAAATTCGTCGTCATTGACGGTAAACGCGCCTTTGGTAACGGGATGCTTTTGCCGGCGGGGCCACTGCGCGAGCCTGCCGGAAGCGGCCTGAAACGCGCCGATGCGGTTATTCTGATTGGTGACGACCTGCATAATGTTGCCAAACGTATTCCCCCGGCCACACCGTTTTTTAAAGCGCGGATGGAAGTTGCAAAAAACTGGATCACTGACAGCAAGATACGCTATGTCGCCTTTAGCGGGCTGGCCGACCCGGAAAAATTTCATGCCACATTACAAAAGACCGAGCTGCAGGTTACAAGCTGGCACCCCTTCCCCGATCACCATGCCTATAGCGCGGAAGAGCTGGAAGAGCTTGCTGCGGTTGCCGCCCGCGAAGATGCCCGCCTGCTGACCACCGCCAAGGACGCGGCGCGCCTGCCACACTCGTTTATTCGTGAGCACGTTGTCGATATACTGCCGATTGAACTGGTCTGGGAAGATGGCGAAGCGCTGACATCCTTCCTAAAGGAAAAACTCAAGTCTTTTGCACAAACAGATGATTAAATTGCGCTATCAGATAGAAACTGCCGGCCTGTTCATGCTGACAGGTATCTTTCGCATTTTGCCGCTTGATGCGGCCTCTGCGGCCGGCGGCTGGCTTGGGCGCTTTATTGGCCCGCGTCTTGCCGCTTCGCGCAAGGCCCGGCGCAATCTGGAGAACGCCATGCCGGATCTGGACGTACACGGCCAGAACAAAATCATCGCGGGCATGTGGGAAAATCTTGGCCGCGTGATCGCTGAATATCCGCATCTGCAGAAAATAGGCAAAGAACGGGTCACATTCGACGTTGATCCGATCAGCCAAAAGCTCTTTGACGACAACACGCCCTGCATGATGGTCGGGGCGCATATGGCAAACTGGGAGGTTGGTGCAGCCGGGCTGCTGCTTACGCTCGGCAAGCCTGTGGATTTGACCTATCGCGCGCCGAACAATCCGGGTGCAGACAGGCTGCTGATGAAAGCACGGACATTAAATGGCCGGCTGCGCGCCTATCCGAAATCGCGCGGCGGAGGGCAGGAAATTATTCGCGCGATGCGAGACGGGCGCACGATCGGAATGCTGGTCGACCAGAAATATAATGAAGGTGTGCCCGTACCGTTCTTTGGCCGCGCGGCGATGACCAATCCCGCCTTTGTCCAGCTTGCCCGCAAATACGGCTATCCGCTTGTGCCGTGGCGGATCGAGCGCACGAAAGGCGCGCATTTTAAGATTACGGTCTGCCCGCCCCTGCTTACCGAGGAGCGCTCGACAGAAAACATTATCGCGCAGGCGCATACATTACTGGAAGACTGGATTCGCCAGCGGCCGGAACAATGGCTATGGTTGCACCGTAGGTGGGACTCCCGAAAACTCTCAGAGACAAAGGAAGCAGCATGACCGTGCAAAAGAACGTACAAGAACAAAAGAAAAGCGAAGAAAAATACGATCTGTTTGTGATCGGCGCCGGTTCCGGCGGTGTGCGCGCAGCCAGAATTGCGGCGAAACACGGTGCCAAAGTCGGCATTGCCGAAGGTCAGGACATGGGCGGGACATGCGTCAATCGCGGCTGCGTACCGAAAAAGCTGTTCGTTTACAGCTCGAAAATGCACCGCGAATTTGAAGATGCCGGGGCCTATGGCTGGAAACTGTTCGGCTGGCTGCGCTTTCAGTGGCAACAGCTAGTGCGGAACAAAGACAAAGAAATCCGCAGACTTAACGGCATATACACCAGCCTGCTTGATGAGGCCGGCGTTGACGTCCATAAGGGCTATGCCAAGTTTATCGACGATCATACGGTCGAAGTGGACGGCAAGAAAATCAAGGCCGAACGCTTTTTGATCGCCACCGGCGGCAAGCCGCGTATGCCAGACATTCCGGGCAAGGAGCATATGATCTCGTCCGATGAGGCGTTTCACCTGCCGAAGCTGCCAAAAAAGATCATTTTGATCGGCGGC
>CBDUPU010000166.1:0-5350 GCA_965369185.1 uncultured Rhodospirillales bacterium | reverse complement strand
TGCAGAGCAAGCTCGGCAACCTGTCCTGTCATTCAATGGCAGTAAAGGAATGGCAAGGCGAGATCATCTTCCTGCACAGCGTCACCGAAGGCAGCGCCGACCGCTCCTACGGCATCCACGTCGCCAAACTCGCCGGCCTGCCCCCGGCCGTCATCACAAGAGCGCAGGAAGTACTCGAGCGCCTGCAAAAAAGCGAACAATCCGGCACCTTGTCAAAACTCGCCGACGACTTGCCACTGTTCACCGCAACAGTGGCCGCCGCACCGCAGCCAACCAAGCCCAACCCGCTGGAAGAAAAACTGGCAGGTATTCACCCGGATGAACTCACACCGCGGGAGGCGCTGGAACTGCTATACGACCTGAAGAAAAAACAGGAATCCCCCTAACCCCGCCATTCCGGCGGAGGCTGGAATCCATAAGCCGCATAAATCCCGGATCAGTTCCGGTATGACACGTTATTGAATATCAGAAGCACCTTAGCCCTACCCTACCGCCCGACATATTCCTGCCAGCCACCCCAATCGTCATAAGCGCCCCACTCCGGCGCAGGAGCTTTCTTTTCCGGTGCAGCGAATGTAGATGGCTGGTCGGCCAGATTATCGTCAAAGGTATTTTCGGCATAATGCTGGCTATCGGAGCTTTGACGGTAACGGTAATACCCTTCTTCCAGCGGCAGGATCACCGGCTGCATCTGCCCGCTCAGCTTGGCAATGGCAGCGTCAGGGAGCCTCATCGCGAAATAACCACGATCCTGCGGACCGGCTTCGGCCTGCGCCATCACCGGCATGCCCAACGCAATCACTAATAAAAATAAGAACAAACGTGTTCTATCAAACCGCTTGAAACGCCCTTCGCGCAAAACCATCTGAACGCCTTTTCGTTAAAAACTCCTAATGTTCAGGATCAACAGCTCTTAAACCGAAACAGTTCCGAAAACGCCAAGCCGCTGATCTGCCTGAACTTTATAGCGCACCAGCGCAAACCCCCTTATTTTCTGCGGAAAAAACGCATATTCTGTATTTTTTTTACTGTTATCCTGATCTGTAATTTGTTAGTAACACAGCCATCAAAGACATCGATGAAAGACGGGCATCACGCCACGAAGAAAGTCAAACGACTTAGAGAAATGCCACTGGAACAGTATTTACAACAAACAGCACAAGCCAAAAGCTTTGCTGAAATCTCAAAACATTTCATCGAGGCCATGAATATGCTGGGCTTCGACCGTTGCTGCTTTCTGGTTTTTCCTCCTTCATACCTGACAAACAACATTCCACCGTCTTTCGCGCTCTCCACTTTCCCGGAAAGCACGGCCAACCACTTTTTGGAAAACAAGGTCTATGAAGTATCCTCCTATCTTCCCTCGATAAAAAATAAGGGACGCCCGGTTCTGTGGAAGGACACAATACTCAAAAAAGATCCCGGAAAATTTCACAGCAAATACGCCGCGTTTGTAAAAAATATTTCAAATAACGGCCGCAATAATCTTCTGACCATACCGGTTTACGGCAATTTGAACACTTTCGGGACAGTCATCCTGCAAAGCACTGTCCCGGACATCAAGACAGATGATCACAATGTCATTCTTGCCCGCAGCATGAGCGATGATCTGATGCATCAATATACGCGCTTTAGCTCTGGCGAGCAGGAAGACGCCTCTCTCGAACTCTCGCTGCGGGAAAAAGAAGTGTTGCTATGGGTAGTCAGAGGTAAAAGCAATTCCGTGATTGCCGAGATCATGAATCTCTCCCCCCATACCATTGATACCTACATCAGGCGTTGCTGCCAGAAAACCAATACGACAAACCGCACTGAAGCGGCCATTCGCGCCATACTCTCAGGCGCTATCCACTATTAAGAATACAGCAAAACGCTGAATATAAGGCATCTCTAATATCGTCACGTAACTACGTGACTGACACGAATTCATGCCAACATGATAAACTTATAAACATGATGACCGAAGATAACACACCAGAAACGAACTCTCAGTCCCTTCACCACACAGGGCTGGACATTCACGCTCTATGCACAGCAATCCATAGCTCCGTTCAAGGGCTTCTGGAAGAATGCGACCGCGAGTTCCTGGAAAAATATCTGGCGCTTGCCTTATGGCTCGAGCCCAAAGCCGATATAGAAACCCGCACGGCCATTATAGACAGGCTGCATACTTTGCGTCAGACACACGGTCATGACGGGCCGAAACTTATGGCCTTTGAAAAAAAGCTAATCGAGGCATTTTCAAACTGCTGAGCGTCGGCCGGCCAAAGACCGTTTTAACTTTCCAGCACGGCATCCATAGTAATTTCAGCATTTAGCAGCTTGGAAATCGGGCAACCCGTTTTAGCCGCATTTGCCGCCGCATCAAAAGCCGCCTGATCCGCACCGGGAACATGCGCTTTAACCTCCAGATGAATTTCGGTCACTGCAGGGCCTTTATCGTCCTTGCCAAGTGTTACCGTGGCGCGGGTCTCCACACTTTCCGGGTTCATGCCCGCCTTGGCCAGCTCGTTCGACAGCGCCATAGAAAAACATCCTGCATGGGCTGCGGCAATCAACTCCTCTGGATTCGTGCCGGGCTCGTCCTCGAAGCGGGTTTTAAATGAATAGGATAAATCGGAAAACGCCCCGCTTTCGCCGGACATCGCGCCCTTACCGCCTTTAAGGTCACCTTCCCACTTCGCTGTTGCCGCTCTTTTCATTGTCTAATCTCCTTGATCATATGTGCTAAAAAATCAAAATCTTGTTCCGACCGTTACCGTACTGACATAAGCATCAGACGGCGCAACGTCCGAACCCGCCACCGTTTTTGCCGGCAGCCAGAACTCCCGCAGCCCTATCTCGACCCGTTCCGTCACGGCATAGGACATACCGATATACGGCGCAGCCCCCGGCCCGACATCGTTATCATAACCGGTCAGGACCCCGGCATAACCGCCAAACTGCAGCGCAAACCGGTCCGTCAAATGGCTTTCAATCTCGGCCATACCGCCAAAAAAGAACGAGTCCCTGTAAATCGAATTATCAAAGCCGCCTGCGGTAAGACCAAGCCTTAAATCCGTATGCTCCCCCAGCGCCCAGAAAGGGCGGCTTAGATCAACAAACACCCCTTCATTATGAAACCAGCCGTCATTCCAGTCCCGGCTGGCAGGGCGCTCATTATCATGCCAGACAAAAACCGGAACGCCCGCGGTCAGCCGAGTCTTCCCGTCCTGCGCCCTTGCCGGATCCGCCAAGAATCCCGTAACCAGAACCACCGCAAATAAAATCAGCACGAATAAACGCATCAAGCCCCTTACAAGCAAAACGGTTTCAAGAAAAACATCACGGCCGCCAACCGCCAGCGAAGAAAAATGTTCCCGCTTTACTGAAAAACCCTATCCCTTGGTCGCCCGCGTCACAACCTCAAAATATTTACAAATAAAATCAAGCAGATAGCTCATGACTTAGGAAAACATTAACTCCGAACTGTTACGGTTAGGAATAGGCAAAATTACATTTAGAAACAAAGGTTTAAGCATGAGCAGTGATTTTGAAAGCCAGAGGCGTCTTGAAATGCAGCGCCGACTCGAAGAGGAGCGGATGCGCCAGCAACAAATGGAGCAAGACCGCTGGAACCAGCAACGCTTCGAGGACCAGCAGCGCCGCAACCAGCAACATTTTGATGATCAGCGCCGCCAGCAGGAACGTCACATGGAAGAACAGCGTATGCAAGAGCAGCGCCGCCTCGAGGAAGAGCGCATGCAGCAGCAGCGCCAGCAGGAGCAGGAAAGGCTCCAGCAACAACATATGGAGCAGCAGGCGCAGAACCAGCAATTCTGGGATTCCTGATATACATCATCCCGCCAAGGCTCTCATGGGATAACCCGGCGTCCCGTCATATGATTCCTTGCGTTAATCCGGCTTGTTTCCTAGGGTTACGGTAAAATTAACCCTAAGAAACACCTATGACACTCGCTCAGGCACAGGAAGATCAACAACAGGCTGAAGCCCTTTCCCCGAAAACCGTTCTAAAGACGGTCTTTGGCTACGACTCTTTCCGCGGCCTGCAAGAAGAGGTCATTGATTATATCCTTTCCGGCCAGAGCTGCTGCGTCCTGATGCCCACCGGCGCGGGCAAATCGCTTTGTTACCAGATCCCCGCCCTATGCCGCCCAGGCGTCGGCATTGTCGTGTCACCGCTCATCGCCCTGATGCAGGATCAGGTGGCGACATTGCGCGAACTTGGCGTGCGCGCCGCGATGCTCAACTCCGCGATGGAATGGCCGGAGATTCAGGACACAATGAACGCCCTGCGCCGCGGCGAGCTTGATATGCTCTATATGGCACCGGAGCGCCTTATGACCGAGCAGACCCTCGCCATGCTTGATGACGTCAAGATCGCCCTGCTGGCCATCGACGAAGCGCACTGCGTTTCGCAATGGGGACACGATTTCCGCCCCGAATATCGCGATCTCGCCGCGTTAAGAAAGCGCTTCCCCGATGTTCCGTGCATCGCCGTCACCGCGACCGCAGACGAACCGACCCGCAAAGACATTATGGGCAGCCTTGACCTGCCGCGTATCTTCGTCGCCGGGTTCGACCGCCCGAACATCACCTATGACGTTGCGATTAAGGACAATCCGAAAAAGCAGCTCATGGCCTTTCTCCAATCCCGTCCCAAAGGCGAAAGCGGCATTATTTACTGCCTGTCCCGCCGCAAGACCGAAGACATTGCAAGCTGGCTGGCGGATCGCGGCTTTAACGCCCTGCCCTATCACGCCGGGCTTGGTAATGACGTCCGCGCCCGCCATCAGGAAAAATTCATCAAGGACGAAGGCATTATCATCGTCGCGACCATCGCCTTTGGCATGGGGATCGACAAGCCGGATGTGCGCTTTGTCGCCCATATGGATTTGCCCGCCAATATCGAGAGCTATTATCAGGAAACCGGCCGCGCCGGACGTGACGGCCTGCCCTCTGTCGCATGGATGACTTACGGCCTGCAAGATGTCGCCCTGCGCCGCCACATGATCGAAAGCGGCCAAAGCCCCGCCGGACAAAAACAGATTGAGCACCAAAAGCTCACCGCCCTGCTCGGCTATTGCGAGGCGGCAAGCTGCCGCCGTGCCGTACTGCTAAACTATTTCGGCGACGAAGGCGGATCCTGCGGAAACTGCGATACCTGCCGTACGCCGCCGGAAACGATCGACGGCACGGTCGCCGCGCAAAAGCTGCTCTCCTGCATTTACCGCACCGGCCAGATGTTCGGCGCCAAACATATTATCGACGTCCTTCTCGGCGGCGATACCGAAGGCATCGACAAGCACGGCCACAAGGAAATCAGCACCTACGGCATCGGCACGGAATT
>CBDUPU010000165.1:0-5410 GCA_965369185.1 uncultured Rhodospirillales bacterium | reverse complement strand
CAGCGAAGGCAAAACCGTTAAAGTCCCTTATCGCGGCGACGTTCGTGACACGGCAAGGGACATTCTCGGCGGCATTCGTTCTGCTTGCACTTACGTTGGTGCGGTCAGTTTGAAAGAACTTTCCAAGCGCACTACTTTTGTACGTGTGACCCAGCAGCTGAACCAGGTTTTCGGCAACGAATAATTTGGGCAGACTGCTTGCGGATTAAAACGTCACGGGCTAAGGTATGAGCCGTGAAATTTTGCAGAAGGAATCGGGCTGATGGATGAAGTCGAACAGAGACTAAAAGAAGCAACGGATAATTGCCTCACGTGCCACGCAGAGTGGAACAAAAGCCGTAAGGACAGCAAAGCACGTGAACAATTGATGGAAGCTGTTCATGAGCTGCGCAAGGTTGCTGCACGTCTCGAAATTGAAATCGCCATCAGCGAACGTGACGAAATGGCTTCCAAGCCGATTCCGATCCCGCCGCACCGCTCAACCAAGCGTAAAGTGCAGGAAGAGGGCGCTGGTGATGATGGCGGTCAGCCGATGGATAATGCAGGTGGCCAGAAGCCACAAGCGCCGCGTGGCCGCGGTCGCCGCCGTACGGCATCCGGCAGCAAGGAATCCTGAGCGGAACACCTTACGATACCTGTTAAATCGGGATAAATCAGGCGGCGTCTTTAAGCCGCCTTATTTGTGCGAATTTTTCAGCAGAACCGGCGCGCAGGAAAGAGTTGGTTTTCTTCTCCAGCCCCAGTGTTGTCGGGATCGTGGCAAATCCACCGGCGCGCAGACCGCGCACTTCTTCAACCCGTTTTTGCAAATCGGCATTGTCCGGCTCGACGCTCAGGCAAAACTCTCCGTTTGCCAGCGTATATTCGTGACCGCAATAAATCCGCGTTTCATCCGGCAGGCTCATGATTTTTGACAGTGAATTCCACATCTGTTCCGCCGATCCTTCAAACAGGCGGCCGCAACCCATGGCAAAAAGCGTGTCGCCGCAAAATAGCGCATGATCTTCAGCAAAATAAAAGCAGATATGTCCGCTGGTGTGGCCGGGCGTTTCGATGATCCGGGCGCTGGTGCGGCCAAATTCAAAAACATCACCTTCTTTCAGCCCACGATCCATTGTGTTGATCCGTGCTGTCTCAGCAGCCGGTCCGATAATTTCGCAGCCGTAAATCTCTTTCAGTCCGGCATTGCCCGCCGTATGGTCGCCATGGTGATGCGTGTTCAAAACATAGTCGAGGGTCAGGCCTTTTTCTTCAAGGACCGCTTGCACCGGCATAGCCTCTGACGGATCGAGGACGGCAACTGCGCCGCTTTCATCAATCAGCAGATAGGCGTAATTATCTTTCAGCAATGGTATAAGCTCAATTTCCATGCTTACAACATATTGAAATGACAAAGAATTTCAATGCTTCGTGACGTATTTTTTCTGCGTGAAGAAAAAGAGCGCTTTATTCCTGCGGCTTGACCCCGGTCTTGATCTCGTCGGTTTGCAGCGCATCGGCAAGTCGTGTCTTGGCGCTGCCGGGGCGCAGCGGCTGCTGCTGTGATGCGTGCGGTGCCCAGCCGATCATAAAGATGATTTCAAAGCTGGCGACGATGCGGCCGTCTTCTTCGGCGAATTTTTCCTGATATAGCCGTGCCGTTTCCATCAGCAGCTTTTTACCGGGCAGCGTTTTACTGCGGTCGGTCAGGCTGTTACCTTCGCCCATACCGCGCAAATCGTGCATCAGTTTAAAAACATGGTCGTACGTGACTGTAACGATCTCGGAATCAACGACGGGCAACGCAAATCCTGCCCGTTGCAGCAGTTCCCCGGTCTGTGGCTTGTCGGCAAAGGGCGCAACACGCGGGCTGGCGCCGCCTTTAAGAGCGATTTCCGCCTGCATCATCGTCTGGCGCAACTGGTATAGCGTCTCTCCGCCAAGCATCGCGCCGATAAACAGCCCGTCCGGTTTCAGCACCCGGTTAATCTGGATCAGCGCGCCGGGAAGATCATTGACGCTTTGCAATGACAGAGCGCTGAATACAAGGTCGAAACTGTTATCGGCAAAGGGAAGAAATTCTTCTTCGGCCTGAATGTAGTGCGCGCTGCCATCCTGCAAAAACCCTTCGGCAATATCCATCGTGACGATGTCTTTTACCCCGCCATGATCGTGCATTTCCTGTGCGCTTTGTGATGCCCCGCGTCCCCCGATTTGCAGCGCCATAGGGAAATCGCGCTTGATATCCTGTAGCCGGTCGCCGAGATGGCGGATTGTCCAGTCAAACAGAAAACCGTGCGCGGCGAAGTCATTGGCCGCCCGGTTACGGTTACGGCGCACAAGCTCGCGGTCAAAAATTTCGATTACCTTTGGCGCTTTCGGCGCTTTTGACGATGTCTTCACAGGCATGGACTTACTTGGTTTTATACTGCTTTTTCTTGCGCTTGTCCTGGGCCGGTTCTTGATTGTGTCTCGCTGTATAGGCCGAGCCGCCTTGGTCGCTGCCGGACTGGATGTCAAGAAAGTCAGGTGAGGAAATGAATGCCGCAGAGGAAAAATCTGACGGTGACTGCGTGATCAAAATGTCACTATTTTCCGGCTGGCGTCCCGTGGTGGAATTCTCTGCCGATTTTGTTGTGTTTGCGTTTGCTGCGCTCTCTGCTGCGGGGGCACTAGAGGTCATCCCGTCGGCATTGCTGCTATTAAGAATAGCTGGCGCATCCTGTCGCCAGATTTCGTTTTTAGTGCAACCCTTACTTCGTTCCCAGTCCATGGTGACTTCGCTGGTCTGACCGAGCAGCATGCCGGCTTTTTTAAGCCAGTAAACCACGCACAGATCGACAATATAATCATCGACGAACTCGAACATTTTATTGAAGTAATCCATAGGGGCAAACTGGACTGGTCCGCCGAAAGGATTCCTGCTTTCGCCTGTTGTTGCTACGGCAAAGGGGAATAGCCGCACCGGCGTCACGCCGAGATGGCAGAAATAGCTCTCACCCAGCCGCGCCACTTTCTCCGGCGGTACTTCAAATTTCTCGGCGATATAGCGCTTGGCCTGATCGATAGAGGTGATTTCTTTGGGAAGCGTGACACTCGGCGCGCGCAGTGTCATGCCGTTGCCTTTATGGCGCTGCGGTACGGGCAGATACTCGCTAACCAGTCCGATCATGGCCTCGCCATTTCCGGCCTGTTTGGTCAGAGGCAGGATGACCGCTTTGTTGACGGTCTGGTCGTCAGCGACCACAAATTCTATGTCCCGTGCTGCCAAGCCTTCTATACCGCCATCGACCCAGCCTTCATCGACAAAAATAGACTTAACTGGCCTGATCTGGCCCGTCGCGCCTTTGATGTTTTTATAGCGGCGGTCTTCCCCGGCGACAGTAGATGCAAATTTTTTGCCGTCGAACATCTGTTCCGGTTCGCCATCGTCCAGCGCCAGCGGGCATTCTTGCCAGGTTTCTGCTTCAATCCCGAGTTTTTCGCATAGTGATAAAATCTGTATTTCCAGCCTTGCATTGGGCAGGAAGCCGACACTGATTGCATCCAGCAGGCTTTGCGCTGAAACCTCGCGAATGCGCCCGCGTGTCGTAAATCCTTCCAGATCCTGCGTAATGTGGCGCGGCTCGATTGTGCCTGTGTGTTCGGTGACTCGCAGGTAACGGGTTTTGATTTGTTCATCGATCAAGTCGGGCGCCGGATAAAAAGACTGGCCGCGCTCTAGCGTTGAGCCCATAGCCGGCTTGAGGCCGAGATAGTCGCGGGCAAACAGCACCAGAGCTTTCGGTTCGCCGTTTTCTGCGTCATGGACAAGATCGGTCGGCAAGGTGATGGCTTCGGTCATGTGGCCGGACCAGCGTTTTCCATCGATGCTTTTACCGGTGCGCGGAACGGCGTTGGTAATGCCGCGCGGCAACCCGTCATGCACAAAGATATTGAGCTGACCGGTCTCCGTGACACGATAAGGCAGGATTTCCGTCACGTCGGTATCGCGGCTGATAATGTCGAATATTTTACCGTTTGCCTCGTTACGCATCGCGGTAATGCGAATTTTGCTGTCAGTGTCGGGTGAGGGGCGCCGTTCATGCAGGCGCAGGCTCTTTTTCTCGCCAAGCTTCTGGGCTACGGCAGTAAAGCTGGTTGGCGGCGGCCCCATCGGCTTGCCTTCGTCCGTATAAAGCCGGAAATGGCCGTCAAAGCGCTCGCGAATGAGGGTGTCGTCCCAGTGCGGCGAGCTGTAAAGCACTCGTGCGCCAAGTCCGCGCAGGCTTTTGCGGTAGTCGCGCTCGGTAAAGAAGGTATATTCGCGGGAAAGAGTGGTGCGCAGTGTCTCGCGATCGTCTTTACGCATAATGAACTCATACGCCCATTTCGACGGCAGGCGGAACAGGCGGGTCTGCGGGAAGCGCGGCGGCAGCTCTTCGAGGAAAAAACCCTCGCAGGAGCGAGATCCGCGAGGACGCGCATTCTGGGCGTACCACACCAGAAGGTCTGCCTCGGACAAATCTTCCAGCGCCTCGCTCTTGCTGTCCTTATCGGGCATTTCCAGCACGACATATTCTTCATTCATCAAGGTCGCAAAATCGCGAACCAGCATCAGACCTTCCTGCTTTAGCAGGTCAAAATGCGTCTCAAGCGCCTGTACGACGGGACGGTCGGAGTATTTCTGCGCTGAGAAGATCTGGTGAAGTATAAAAGAGTTCACAACCGCATCGAGCGAGCCTTGCTCGATGCTCTGCGGCGCTCTGATATCATCGTGAAGAAATTCAAGATTGTCGCGTTGAAAGGCTTTTTGCGCTTCCTTGATATATTTGCGGTCGTGATTGACCCCGACGAACTTAATGTGCGGGTTTAAAACCGCCATCGCATAAGTCATTGGCGGCAGGCATCCCATATCCGCGACTTTGGCGCCGGGGGCGAGAATCATATGCGCCATTGTGAACCAGGCCTTGCGGATAACATGGCCGGGAATACCGCGCAGTTCTTCGTGTTTTTGGTAATAATTTTCGAGAGTTGAAGACACGTGACGCTTCTCTGTGGCCTTGTCTTTATCAAAGCCCAGGGCCTTCAGATGGCCTTTGCGCAGCGTTTGTTTACTCATCATCTCCGATGTTACAGAAAAATCGAGCCTTTGTGCAGGGTCGTTTTTTCTCTAACCGCCTGTATTTTCGTTATGCCACTATGTATAAAGGAATTACACTTTTTAGGCAACAAAATTAGGTAAAATAAAACGGGATGCTCGTCGCCTCCGTCAATATTATAAAACAAGGATTCTGGTGGCTTGTCGATATTGTTTTGCCGCCCCGCTGCCTTGTGACCGGTGATGTTGTTGACCGGCAGGGCATGGTCTCGCCGCAGGTCTGGCGCGAGCTAAACTTTATTGCTGCACCATATTGCACTTGCTGTGGCCAGCCGTTCGAGTTTGCCATGG
>CBDUPU010000164.1:0-5491 GCA_965369185.1 uncultured Rhodospirillales bacterium | reverse complement strand
CGCACAATGACCCGCCGCGCAGCTTCCCCCGAACGCGGCCAAAGCGGAATTATTTCCACCGCGCCAAAACGGCGCCCCATCCCCTGAATAATCCGGTCGAGCGCATCAGCGCGGTGAATCATCGTCAGGCTGCCGCCCGACTTTAAATTATGAAACGCCGCATCAATCCAGTCCTTCAGCGACATCTCCAGATCTTCTTTATGACCGCGCGCCCGCGCCACTCCCTCAACCGGCGAAGGAATATGCTGCCCCGCCTCCAGAAACGGGGGGTTACAAACAACATGGTCATAACGGGTATCAGCTAAAAAATCGCGAACGTCGCCGCAAAAAAACTCGATTTTTCCGGCAGCATCATTCAGCGCGATATTCTGCCGCGCCAGCCCGACATACTCATCCTGCAAGTCAACACCGGTGACGAGCGCTTCCGGCACACGCTGTAATATACAAAACCCGACTGCGCCGACCCCGCACCCCAGATCCAGAACCCGCTGCCCCGCCTTCACCGGACAGGCGGCCGCCAGCACCACCCCGTCCAGCGACGTGCGAAACCCTTTGGCCGGCTGCAACAGCCGCACCTTCTTACCCAGAACAAAAATTTCTACCGGCGCGGTGATAGACTTTCTCCTTGAATATTAAATCACTATGCCAGTTAACCTGCCGGACATGTTTCTGGCAAGCGGACTTTTTAAACTTGCTAACCCGCCGAAGCTGGGCTAATCCAGTGGATATGGAGACACAGGCCGCACAGCAACAAACATCGCAAACCAGCCCGCTCGATACACTCGCGGCGCTGCTGCAATCCGACATGATCAACGTCAATGAGCTTATTATCGAGAATATGCAGGCTGACGTGCCGCTAATCCCGCAGCTTGCCGGCTACCTGATCGCTTCGGGCGGCAAACGTATCCGCCCGCTTATGACCCTCGCCTGCACGCGCCTTTATGGCTATGACGGCGACCGCCCCTTTGGGCTGGCAGCTTCGGTCGAATTCATCCATACCGCCACCTTGCTGCATGATGATGTCGTTGACGGCAGCGAGGAGCGCCGCGGCAAGCAAGCTGCCAATCTGGTCTTCGGCAATCAGGCGACCGTGCTGGTCGGCGATTTCCTGTTTTCGCGCGCTTTTCAGTTGATGGTCAAGGACGGCTCTCTCGAAGTGCTGCGCATCCTGTCAGACGCTTCGGCGATCATTTCACAAGGCGAAGTCAAGCAGCTGACCACCGCCAATAATCTCGACACCACGATGGAAGATTATATCGAAGTGGTCAGCGCCAAGACTGCCGCCCTGTTCGCCGCCGCCTGCGAAATCGGCCCGGTCGTTGCCGGTGCAGACGATCAGGCCGTATATATGCGCGATTACGGCATGCATCTTGGCATCGCCTTCCAGATCATTGACGATGTTCTTGATTACAACGCCAACCAGCAAAAGCTCGGCAAGAAAATCGGCGATGATTTCCGCGAAGGCAAAATGACCGCGCCGATCCTGCTCGCCTTGGAAAAAGCCGACGACACCGAGCGCGCCTTCTGGCAGCGCACCATCGCCGATAAAGACCAAAAGGACGGCGATCTGGAAACGGCACAGGAAATCATGACCCGCCATAACGCCCTTACCGGCGCCGCCGACCTCGCCCGCGCCCACGGCGAAAAAGCCCGCGCCGCCCTTCAGGCCGCCGGCGCAAAAGACAAAAACGCCGCCATCGGCAGCGCCCTTGAAGACCTGATCGATTTCACCATAGACCGCGCCTACTAGAAATATTTTTTCTGCGAATTCATGCTGGACAAAAAGGTTTTAAATCCCTTATAAGTGCACCTGTCCAGTTCATATGTCGGGGCGTAGCGCAGCCTGGTAGCGCGCATCGTTCGGGACGATGAGGCCGGAGGTTCGAATCCTCTCGCCCCGACCATTTTCCGCCCTTGCGGGTCTTACTCTCCCTAAGAAAAAACACATAAAAAAAGCCCCGGCACAAAGGCCGGGACATGGATATCTGTAAGCCCCCGATAAACCCTACGGCTTGGGCGTCGAAGGGCATTCCCGGTCGATAACACCAAGGATGATGCCTTCAATATGATATTGGTCCGGATTGGGCATGCGGCGCGCCTTGTTAAATTCCCGTCCCAGCAAACGAATGCCGCGCGAGATATCGCCGTTTTCTTCGCGATCAAACAGCCGCATCAGGCAGTTTGCCTTATCATAGTCCGGCTCTTTTTCAGTGTAATGATCAAGGATATGAAACACGGTTTTCTGAACCAGTTCACCTTTTTCCGCCGACGTTTTGCTATCAAATTCGGAAATACTCGTATATGCGTCAGCTTCAGTGCAGCCGACAAGCGCAGTAGCCAAAAACAGTCCGGCAATTGTTTTGCTTAATTTCATGGGAACCTCCCCTTGTTTTCTATAGCGGGAAGACTATTACCATAATAAGTAGCGATTTGAAAAGTTTTTTATCGCAAAAGAGGCTGCCAAAGCAGCCTCTTAACCTTTTGACGATAAAAACAACAAACCGATTGATCAGGCCGCCATCGGCTTAAAAGCCTGCGGCGCTGCATCCGGCGCCCGCTGTGCATCCGAAGCCGGAGCCGCTGCGTTGCCCTCGCCCGGAATCGCCGAAAGCTGGAACGCGCCTTTAAGCGAAGTCTGCGTAAATATGCCGCCTCCATCGGCCTTGGCGTAGGATGTCGGACGCTCTACGGGTGACATGTCTTGTTGTTCACTATCAAAACCCGAGAACATGTTACCCGCACCGTTAAATGCCAGCGTATCCCCGTGATCCGCTTCAAGCGCACCCAGATTATGATCGAGCCTTTCACGAAGAACAGACGGCGCCCCTTCAATCATCTCCTGTGTCGCCTGCTCCAGCTCATCTTCAGTCAGTTCGCCGCTCTCGGCGCGGAAGTCCATTCTGTCAAGCTCTTCAATATAATCAATAACTTCCTGCTCTTGCTGGCCAAGCATGTCAAATTGCGCGCCCAGATCACTGCGTTCTTTCCAGCTGGTCGCATCCGGATTTTCCAGATGCGCAGCCTGCGCCTCTTCATGGTCGTCCCCGACAAGCACCTGCCCGTCTTTATCGTGATACTGTCCGTTATCGCCGACATAGGCGCGACTCCCGTCGGAAATACGTAAGGCATTGGAATCAAGCTGTTCCATCAAGAGATATAGCTGCTGCCGTTTTTCCTGCAGATCCGCAAGTGTGTCTTCCGCCGTCTGCCGAGCGATACGGGAGGTTTGGCTAAACTGTTCATAGGCCTGCTGATAAGACGGCGTTGCCATTTCGGCCATTGTCATCAATATCGCGTTTTGCGCGACCTGCTTGTCGCTTTCGCCTTGCCCCAGACGGAACTCGCTTGTTTCCCCTGAGAAACGGGAGCGTTTGACATTAACCCCGGCACGCTCTTTTTCAAGATCATCCCGGTCCATCGCCTGACGCTCGGCGGCGCGTTCTGCTTGTTCGATTTCAGGAAAATATTCCATGCCAGGCGCGACAGCCTGCGCATCCCATTGATGCTTTAACGTTTCTCCCATAGTGCCCCACAGCTCCATATTATTTTTATGAAGCCATCATGCCGCAAGGCTTTTAAAAAGTAGTGAAATATGCCTTGGATTTAAAATGCATTTTATCTATCTGCAACAAGCCATTAGAAGAAGCCTTTAAGGCAGGCCGTTATTACTTGCAGGGATAAACTTCATAAAGCGCCATCGTCACGATC
Organism: uncultured Rhodospirillales bacterium; assembly: GCA_965369185.1. GTDB lineage: Bacteria > Pseudomonadota > Alphaproteobacteria > Micavibrionales > Micavibrionaceae > UM-FILTER-47-13. The sequence continues at coordinate 1,783 of CBDUPU010000164.1, read as the reverse complement.
GGCGACGCAATAAAAGCATCATGTTCACCATGACGCCTCATGTAGCGCAGCACTATGTCATGGATCTGATTGAGGGTGACGCTGCGCGGGATACAGACATCAATTTTCGGCGCCAGCTTCAAAGAACTCAGCACATTGTGATAATCAAGAACACCGGCGATATAGGCCTGACAAGTCGCATGGGAAGCGTTCGGTGCCTCACGCCCCTTTTCATCTTTTTCACAAACCTGCAAAAGATAGGCGCCCGTAAACTGCGCCGCTTTCGCGGACGGTGCAAATACGGTCGTTGCGGCTGTGATGATCGTTACGACCAACGCAGCATACAGCAAAAATCGTTGCATGAATCGCCGTTACTCTTTGTTTTGGACCTTTAAGTCTTTTAGTACGGCAAAGGGGGAATTTTCCAGCTTTTTCTCAGGAACCGCCGAAATCACGCGCTCACGCTGCTCTTTATGCGGCGGGCGCTTACCCTTATGGGGGCGTTTTTTAAAGTCCTGCCCCTGCTTTTTATTATAAGGCTTTTTGTCCCCGCCTTTGGCATATTGCGGCTTACGAGGCGCACTGCCATAAGCCTTGCCGCGACGAAGCCGGAACGTTGCAAGCTCCGGCTTTTCCTGAGGCTGAACTGCCGGCTTTTCTTCTGCCGTTTTCTCTTCGTCCTTGCCCTCTTCTGCTTCCGCAGCGGCCTTTTCCTCAACCGGCGCTACCTCAGCAGGCTTTTCCTCTGCCGCAGCATCTGCTCCAGCCTCGACTTTTTCTTCTTCGGCTTTCGCCTCATCCGCAGGATCATGGATCTTCTTGTGGTCCATCGCTTCGAGCACGGCATAAAGATCAGGGATCGGGCAACCGAGCCATTCGGCCATCTCATGCTTGGCCTTGAACACGCCCTTATCCGCGCTGTCATAAACGGCGCTAATCAGGCGGTCGAGCATATCAACGCGGATCGCGCGCGGCCCGTAAACCGGATAACCGATCGCACGGAAATAAACCGGGTCGATATCATCGCGATCAGCAACAGAAATCGAGGTCACCCCGTCAGGCGGCACAAAGGCCGGCAGCGGCAAACCGTTCCAGATGTTCCACAGCAGCGCCCGTAAACGCACGGCAGCAGGCTTGCCCAGCAGCGGCAAGAAAACCAGAATCGGACCAAGGCGAACTTTGCGCGCCCGCAATGCGCGGCGCCCCTCTTCATCAAGTGCGGCAATCGGCGTCTCGATATCCGCGCGCGGCAAAATGCCAAATGCATCGTGCAGACTTGTCGCGATTTCGCGGGCCGGCACCTGAATTTCTTCTTCATCGGTCAACGCTATCAGCGGCTGCAGCACCTCATGCACATGCACCAGAAGCCAGTCATTCAGCTTGGTCAGCGCCGCTTCCTTGTCCATACCTTCAGGCAGGGCTGCATCATCGAGAAGCGCGGCTTTCGGCTTTAAAATTGCGTCGCCCTTTCCGATTTTGCCGACAGGCTTTCCCGGAAGGGGGTTTGTTGCATCTGACTGGAAAAGGATGACACCTTCGTCCGTCAGCTTGAATTGCTTTGGTACTGCGTTTTGCATGACGCGTAATATAATCATCTATGCGCCCGGCTGCAACCCGCATTGCGGCAAAGGTGCTTTTTTGATAACTTTTATAAATACATTAATTTCCCGGAGTATTAACAGTGCGCCTTTTTGCATCGTCCAAAACCGCTCTTTTCGTGTGCTTGACCGTTTTTATGCTGCTATGCCGCCCAGCCACCGCCGAAATCAACGAACAGGGGCAGCAGCGGCTTGACGTTATTTTT
>CBDUPU010000163.1:0-5523 GCA_965369185.1 uncultured Rhodospirillales bacterium | reverse complement strand
CGCATGAAGACCATATCGGAGCGGTGGCGCGCTTATGGCCGCGCCTGCAATGTCCTGTTTATTGCTCCGCTTTTACGGCGGCCGTTTTACGGCGCAAGGTCGAAGAAGTGCCTGAAAGCCGTAAAATGGATATCCAGATTGTTTCCCCGCGTGAAAAAGTGTCGATCGGGCCTTTTACCGTACAGTTTTTGCACGTGTCACACTCTATCCCGCAAAGCTGCGCGCTTGTGATTGAAACGCCGGAGGGGCGGGTCGTGCATAGCGGTGACTGGAACCTAGATCCTACGCCGGTGGTCGGTGCGCCGACTGACGATGAAGCGTTTCAGGAGCTTGGCAAGACCGGCGGCGTATTGGCTTATGTCGGCGATAGCACCAATTGCGGCGTAGCGGGGCGTACGGGCTCGGAAGTCGAGGTCGAGCAGGGGTTGGAAGAAGTCTTCCGCGAATGCGAGGGACGGATTGCCGTGACGACCTTTTCATCCAATATCGGTCGTATTCAAAGCATCTGCAAGGCTGCTGAAGCTTGCGGGCGCAGCGTTACCGTTATCGGGCGCTCCATGCATAACATGATCGGCGCGGCGCGGAACTGTGGTTATCTCGAAAACCTTCGCAGCTTTGTGCCGGAAGATAAAATGGATGAACTGCCGACCGACCAGCAGGTTTATATCGTAACCGGATCGCAGGGTGAGGCAAGGGCGGCACTTTCCAAAATTGCGCGGGGCGAATTTAATAACGTCAAGCTGGGGCGTGGCGATACGGTTGTGTTTTCGGCACGGCCTATTCCCGGTAATGAAAAAGAAATCGATGAGGTTAAAAACAACCTTGTTGCTGCCGGCGTTCGCATTGTCAGCCCCGGCGATACACCGCACCCGATTCATATTTCCGGCCACGCCTGCCGTGATGAAGTGATTGATATGTACCGCTGGATCCGGCCTGAAACGGTCGTGCCTGTGCATGGCGAACGGATGCAGCTTGAAGCGCAAGCATCGCTTGCCCGCCGCTGTCAGGTGGCGCAGGTCGTCGTGCCGAGCAATGGCTCGGTCATCCGCCTGAAAAAAGGGAACTCGGCGATTATCGATCATATCAATACCGGCATATTGGCTGAAGATTCCGGCCGGCTTGTCGATATTGACCATGCGGCCATTCGCGAACGGCGCAAGCTGCAATATACCGGTGCGGTTCATTTGACCGTTGTTCTGGATAGTCGCGGCGATCTTGTCGCCGATCCTGTCGTTACGACGCTCGGCCTGATTGACCCTGAAGATGAGGACGAAGTGCAGCTTGAGGAAGATTTGATTGATGAGGCTGCCGATATTATCGCCGATATGGAGCGCGGCGACCGGAAAGACGATCATGCCGTCCATGAAGAGCTGCGGATCGGTATGTGGCGTCATGTCAATCTGGTGCTAAAGATCAAGCCGAAAGCAACGGTTCACGTTATTCGCGTTTAAGAGGGTAAGGGCTATGAGTATTGTCAGTGCTGTTGTCGTGTATCTTCTGGCCTGGTGGCTGGTGCTTTTTACGATTTTGCCTTGGGGCAACCGGCCTGATGATGATCTGGTTACGGGGCATGCCGGCAGCGCGCCTGCAAAGCCAAGGCTTAAGGTGAAATTTTTGGTGACCAGTGTGATTGCGGCGATTATCCTGCTGGGTGTTCACCTGCTGCTTCAGGCGGATGTCATTGATTTTTACAGTGAAGCAGCGAAAATGGCTGAGGAAGATTTCGGCGGATGAGGCTTTTATTTCTGGCAGTAATTTTGATTGTCACCAGCGCGGCGCCTGCCGCGGCGCAAAACCGCGCGGTCCTTTGCCGGTTATTGCCGGTTAAGCATGATGCGGTGGGCGCAGATTATGTGCCGGGCGTCGATGTAAACGGCAAACCGGTAGTGCCAGCTGATGTGAATACGCCGGTAAAGCCATTTGTTGATGTTGTCCGTTTTCCGGTTACGGTTGATCTGGCGCAGCAATTAAATCAGCAGCTACCACCGGGGACGGAGCTGGATGCGCCTGTCGCAATGATTGAAATTCACAAAGACGGTCGGGTTCTGTATAACGGGCAGGAACTTAGCGAAGAAGTCTATGATCTATGCGCTAAAGAGCTTGTTGTTTCCAAAGAGGCTGTTGAAGAGCCGCAAGCAATAGCGCCTGAAGATCCGCCGGTCATAGAACAGCATACCGCGCCGACACAGGCACAGCAAAGTGAACAAGAAGAAATTATTTGGGGTGAAGGATATTAACATGAACGCGAAGGCACAAATGGCACAGCAGCAGAAAAAGCCCAAGACCGCAATTACACCGACCCGCGAAGAAAACTTTCCGGAATGGTATCAGCAGGTAATCAAGAGCGCCGATCTGGCGGAAAATGCGCCGGTGCGCGGCTGCATGGTGATCAAGCCTTACGGTTTTGCGCTGTGGGAAAATGTCCAGCGGGCGCTTGATGACATGATCAAGGAAGCGGACGTGCAAAATGCCTATTTCCCGCTGCTTATTCCGCTTAGCTTTATCAGCCGCGAAGCGGAGCATGTGGACGGTTTTGCCAAGGAGTGCGCCGTTGTTACGCACCACAGGCTAGAGCAAGGCGAAGAAGGCGGGCTGGTACCATCGCCAAGTGCGAAGCTGGAAGAGCCGTTCATTATCCGCCCGACCTCGGAAACGATTATCGGCGATTCCATGGCGAAGTGGGTGCAGTCTTATCGTGACTTGCCGCTGAAACTGAACCAGTGGTGTAATGTGATGCGGTGGGAGCTGCGTACGCGTATGTTCCTGCGTACGTCCGAGTTTCTCTGGCAGGAAGGTCACAATGCCTTTGCTACTGCGAAAGAAGCCAATGAAGATGCGATGAAGATGCTCAAGATTTATCAGCGGCTTTATCGTGACTGGATGGCGATGCCGGGTATTCCGGGCGAGAAGACAGCCGATGAGCGCTTCCCCGGTGCCGATCACAGCTTTACCTATGAATCTATGATGCAGGACGGTAAGGCTCTGCAGGCGTGTACGTCGCATGATCTTGGCCAGAATTTCTCGCGCTCGTTCAATATCCAATATCAGGGCGAAGACGGTCAGACCCATCTGGCGCATACGACTTCATGGGGGCTTTCTACCCGTTCAATCGGCGGGATGATTATGACGCATGGTGATGATGACGGCCTGATTATGCCGCCGAGGGTCGCGCCGCATCAGGTCGCGATTATTCCCGTGCTGCGCGATGATTCCAGCCGAGGCACGGTCATCGAGTTCTGCCGGAAACTCAAAGAGCAGCTTAAGGCAAAGGGCATTCGTGCGTTTCTTGATGAGAGCGATGCGCGTACGCCGGATAAAATGTGGGGCTCTATCAAAAAGGGCATTCCGCTGCGCGTTGAAGTCGGGGCGCGTGAGGTCGAAGAGGGCACTGTTACATGGGTACGCCGTGATATCGGTCGCGATTCCAAGACTTCGGGCTCGGTGGAAGAGTTCGTTGCGAAGGCACAGGGCGTTCTCGATGAAATTCATGACGCGCTTTACAAGCGGGCGGAAGATTTCACCAACAGCAATATTACCGAAGTGAAAAACGTTGATGAAATGAAAGCGTTTTTTGCCGGAAATGGCTTTGGTTTTGTCCGGGGTGACGCTTCATTGCTTCAGGACCCGGGATTTGCCGCAATCCAGAAAGAGTTTTCAATCACCCCGCGCTGCCTGCCGTTTGAGGATGAGGGGCGCAAGGTGATCGTCGGTAAGTCTTATTAAGACCGCAGAAGGCTCTTCCCATTTTATGGGTGCATATCGGGTGCTTTGGGCTTGGTGGAAGATTTGTAGTTTGACCCGACGGCCTCTTTTACGGCTTCGATAATACGTTTGTCGCCTGTTTCCAGAAGCGCTTCGGTGACGCCGGGGCGCATGGCATGGAACAGGGGCTTGGCAAAAGCGTGGATCGGCGGAAAATCATCCCAGCCAAAGGCCTTATCGATCGACGCCCCTTGGCGAATGACCTCTTTCATCGCCTCATAGCAGCCGAGTGTTGCCGTACCCATGATGATATTTTCATTACAAGCGCCACGGTCTGATGCCTGATCCGGGGTAATGCCTTTGGCATTCAATTCCTTCAGCTTGTCCACGTCATTCATGTAAGCTGCCATAGAGTAAATATGGCGCGGATGTGCATAGCCTGTTTTTTCGGCTGCGGCGGCGCGTTTGTCTTTCGATGCGTATGCCTGGATTTTACTATCGAAAGTATTATAAACCGCCTCGCACAGGGCGCGGTAAAAGGCAGGGTCAGCGTTTTCAGTCTTTCCGTACTGCCGAATGACTTCAATAGTGGTGTCTTCGTAGGCGAGGCTTGCAGGGTAAAGCCCTGCGATCACGGTGCGCACCGCTTCAATGTCATGGTTTTGTATGGCGGTCTTTAATTCGTCTTTGCCGTGAGCGGCGTTTTTAATTTCAGACAAGAATTGCCTGAACTTATCGCTAAGGTATCCCATGGTCCTTCCTTCCCTGTTTTAGTCCTGTTCTCATTTTTTTTATTTATTTGTAGTGTTCTTATATATCACAAAATCATGGTTAAATGCATTGTCAAAATCCCGGCAAGGCTTGTAAGCACTGCGCTGCCGTGAAATATGTTTGCAGGCAGTGTTTTTTCCGCTACTTCTATGTACAGGACGTCGAGCTTAATTATAGTTATTGATTATCTGAATGTTTTCACCTTTTGAACGAATGGTTGCCGGACGGTATTTGCGGGCGCGCAAAGCCGAAGGCTTTGTCTCCGTCATTGCCGGCTTTTCTTTTCTGGGGATCATGCTTGGTGTGGCGACCCTGATTATCGTCATGTCTGTCATGAATGGTTTTCGGGCGGAGCTGCTGACCCGTATTTTGGGACTGAATGGCCATATCAACGTCTATTCGCGTAGTGTGCCGCTGCAGGACTACAAAGTCATGCAGCTAAAGCTCGAAGGGCTGGACGGTGTGGTTACGGCCGTGCCGATGATCGAGGAGCAGGCGCTTTTATCTGTTCACGGATCAGCGAGCGGCGTGATTGTGCGTGGCCTGTCGCAAGATGATTTCAGGCGTAAGCCTATCCTTGCGGATTCGATCATCATGGGCAATCTGGATGACTTCAGTGATCGTAAAATTGCGATTGGTTCGACGATGGCTGACAAGCTGCGGCTTATTGTTGGCGATTCCATTACTTTGATTGCCCCTAAAGGAAAGGTCAGCCCCTTCGGGACAATGCCGCGCTCTGCGACATATGCGATTGGCGCGATTTTTGATGTCGGCATGTATGAATATAATAGCGGCTTTATCTTTATGCCGCTGGAGGCCGCGCAGACTTTTTACCAGATGCCGGGGGCGGTCAGTTCGCTTGAGGTGTTTACCGATAACCCTTTGCAGCTTGAGCATATCAAACAAAATATCAGTACCGCGCTCGGTGACAATATCGGCGTTTATGACTGGCGCGATATGAATAGCAGCTTCTTTAATGCCCTGCAGGTCGAGCGAAATGTCATGTTCCTGATCCTGACCATGATTATTCTGGTCGCTGCGTTTAACATT
>CBDUPU010000162.1:0-5551 GCA_965369185.1 uncultured Rhodospirillales bacterium | reverse complement strand
TGCAATCTTCCCGCCGCGTTGTATGGTTGCGGAAAACACGTTCCGCCCGCCTTATTTCCACCGCAATATCATGAGCGAATTCATGGGGCTGGTTCACGGAATATATGATGCGAAAGAAAGCGGCGGCTTTGCCCCCGGCGGCGCCAGCCTGCATAACTGCATGTCTGCCCACGGCCCCGAATCCGCAGTCGTAGAAAAAGCCTCTAACGCCGAACTAAAACCCCAATATCTGGACAACACACTGGCCTTTATGTTTGAAAGCCGCTTTGCCATGACGCCGACAAAATACGCCATGGACAGCAAAGGACTGCAAAAAGACTATCACGAATGCTGGCAGGGAATGCCCCGCATGTTCTCAGGAAATAAGCAGAGCTGATTAGTGGCCGAGATGGAGAATAGCTTCCATACCTTGATGGAAGAACAGGTAAACAGTCACGTTGGCGATAAACAGGATTGTTGCAAATTTTAGAATTTTCCCGGCCTTACGTTTTTTGGGCGTGCAGGGCCCATGCCCGCACCCAGTACTGTGACAGTCCAGCCTGACAGCAAGGAAATGTGCAACCCAGCCCAGCAAAACAATCGTTCCGGACGCCAAAATCATCGGCATTTCCCAGCCGTGCAACGCATCATGCAAAAACTCGAGCCCTGACGGCATAGCCGCTACAAGGCCAAGACCAGAGGCAAGACTGGCGAGACTGAACAAAGTTGGCAGCACACAGCAAAAAACATGACTCGTCTCCGAGGCGATTATGGCCCAGCCGAGTGTCTTTTGTACGCGCTCCGTATTCATGAAAACCTCTTTCTGCAAGCGGCTATTCTTACCCTCTTCCCAATATAAATGCAACAAAATCACACACGATCCAGACAACACCAAAGCGATAACATAAACGCTTTATTCTTGTCATAAGGCAGAACTTTGATATAGGCTCCCTAAAATGTCAAACATGGACTCTGGAAATAAAAACGGCAAAAGCCTGACCGCAATCTTTAAAAGCATTAGCGGCTATGCCGCCGCAAACAAGGTGCAAACAGGTGCGCTTCTGACTTCTGTCCTGCTCGGCACAACCGCACTCTCTACGCCGCTTTTGACAAGCACGCTCGGCGCAGGCGCATTGCTTGCCGGGTCAATTGCGCTTCTTTTGCAAAACGGCAAAACAACGATACAAAATACTTTGGCGCTTGGCGAAAAATACAAACTGTCGCCACTAACGCTCGGTCTGGTTATCGGCAGCCTTAATACCGTCCCCGAAGTCATGGTATCGCTCGGCTCAGCCCTGCGCGGCGCAATAGACCTCGGAGTCGGCAATGTTGTCGGCTCGAATATCGCCCACTCTCTACTCATTCTCGGCGCCACCGCCGCCGTTGCCGGTATCAGCAAAGCCAAGGATTTGAGCTGGAAATTCAATACAATGGTTATGGCCGGAACAACCGCCTTGTTTGGTGGTCAGCTACTTGCCGGACAGTTTTCTCCCTTGATGGGCGGCACAATGCTGGGATTAGGCGGCTTTTATCTTCTGCACCGCCTGTTTTCAGGCAAAAAGCACGCTAGCGACCACGACCACAAACATGACCATAAGCACAAACATGGTCATAAGCATGAACACAAAAACTGCGAAGACCATGCCCACGATCATGCCCACGATCATGAGCACGATCATGAGCACGATCATGAGCACGAGCACGGAACCGGCACATGCCTGTTCCACGAACATGATGACGACAAGGAAGAACAGATCGCCCGTGCACAGCCAAGATGGATGAACGGCCTTCTTGCAGGCACCGGCATGTTCGGCCTAACCGCCTCCGCCGACCTGATTGTTCGGAGCGGGGTCAGCTTTGCCGACAAATTTAATCTCGCCTCACTCGGAGCCAACATTGACTTCGGCCTGAGCCAGGCGGTTATTGGCGCAGTTGTAGTCGCTTTGGGCACGTCCTTGCCGGAACTTGTCCTTAATGTTCAGGCGATAAAAAGAAACCACTCCGAGCTAGCGATCGGTAACGTACTGGGATGCAGTATCATCAATACACTTGTCGCAGGCGGGGTCATCGGCCTAACCGGCGCAGCCGTACCAGAGGCCTTTAATCCGGCAACCTCAATGGGCATGCTGAATACCGGTATGTTTATGGGATCAGCAGGCCTGATCACTGCAGCGCTATTTGCCAATAAAGGCGGCATGAAACGCTGGCACGGCGGAGCGGCTCTTACCCTTTATGCCGCTTATCTGGCAGGCAGCATGGCCTTAAGCGATGGCAAAGACCACAAAATGCACCAGCACGCCCCGATTCAAGAAGTCAAAATGGCGTCATATCACGATGCAAAACCGATCCAGACACTTACAGTCCGGTAATCGCGCGCATCACAAGGTCGGCAACATCCACGCCTGTTTCCTTGCTTAGCTCTCGCAAGCCGGTCGGGCTCGTAATATTGACCTCAATCAGGTAATCACCGATCACATCAAGCCCGGCGAACTGAATTCCCTCTTGCACCAGAACCTTGCCAACGACCTCACCAATTTCATGCTCGCGTTCATTAAGCGGTCTGACATCGTAACTTCCGCCCGCGGCAAGATTGCCCCTTATACTGCCTTCGCGCGGTAGCCTGACAAGAGCATGGTCAAAAGGCACGCCATCAATCACAATGATCCGCTTATCCCCTTTACTGATTTCAGGAATAAAAGGCTGTGCCATAACAGGATAACTGCCGCGCTGCGTTTGTACTTCCCAGATAACATCAAAATTAGGGTCACCGGGCTCAACCAGAAACACCCCTTGCCCACCCATTGCATCAAGCGGTTTTATAATAATACGCCCGTGCGCATCATAAAACTCACGCAGTGCAGCCAGATTGGCGCTAACCAGATGGGGCGGCGCAAATTGCGGGAACCGTAGAGAAAACAGCTTTTCATTAAAATTCCGCAGGCTTGCCGGGTTGTTGGCGACCGTCCCGCCATCACGAACGGCCTGCTCAAGCACATAGGTCGTATGAATAAAACGCTTATCCACAGGCGGATCTTTGCGCATCAATATTACATCAAGCGTACCAAGCTCGATCAATTCCTCCTCATTTAGCGCAAACCATTTCTCGTTATCATCAAATACTTTAACCGGACGTCCCATGGCATAAGCCCTGCCATCACGGATAAACAGATCATCTTGCTGCATATAAAATAAAGACGCGCCAAGTTCCTGCGCTGCCAGCATAAGGGCTAGCGTCGTGTCTTTATAAGGCGTGATGGTCTCGATCGGATCCATGACCACACCAATGATAACCCTTCCAGAGTTAAAACTATTATTTGCCTTTTCCATCGTCTTTTCCTAACTTTATCGCTGCGCAACAAGATACAAAGGTGGTCGCGGAAATGCTTACAGTCCAGAATCTTATCGACGATCTGGCAACGGGGTGCAAGCCGAAAAGTGAATGGCGCATTGGTGTTGAACTAGAGCAATTTGCATACAACAAAAAAACGGGCAAGCCCCTCCCTTATCAAGGAAACCCCAGCATTCGCGCCCTTCTAGAGGACTTCTCTGCGACATATGGCTGGACCACAATTAATGAAAATGGCCGTCCTATTGCGCTCACAAACAACAATGCGGTCCTTAGCCTTGAACCGGGAGGACAAGTAGAATATTCCGGCCCGCCATTAAGCTCGCTTGCCGAAGTGAAGAGCCATATGAATGGTTTTTATCAGGACTTGCAGGCCGTTGCCGCCAAGCATGACATAGCCTTTCTTAGTGCGGGTTTTCACCCCTACTGGCGCCGTAGCGACATTCACTGGATGCCAAAGCAGCGCCATGAAATCATGCGCGACTATATGCCCAAAGTCGGGTCACATGGCATTGATATGATGCTCCGCGCTTGCGGAATGCAGGTTAACCTTGATTACAGCAGCGAAGCAGACATGGTTCGCAAGTTTCGCGTCGCAATGGCCTTGCAGCCTGCAATTATCGCTCTCACCGCAAACTCCTCATGTGTAGAAGGAAACGATGTCGGTTATGCGAGCTATCGGTCTTTCATGTGGACGGACACCGATAACGACCGCTGTGGCGTTCTTCCTTTTGTATTTGAACCGGATATGAGCTTCGCTCGCTACGTGGAATATGCACTTGATGTACCGATGTATTTCATCCGGCGCGAAGAGCGCTATATCGATGTCACGGGCAAGTCGTTTCGGGACTTCATGAAAGGGCGCCTGCCCGGTCATGAAGGCGAATTCCCGTCTCTTGAAGACTGGAACGACCATCTGACAACTCTTTTCCCAGAGGTGCGCCTCAAGCATTATATCGAACTGCGAGGCCCTGACAGCAACCCGCCAGAAACTGTCCTCGCAATGGCCGCATTTTGGGCGGGCATCCTCTACAATGAGACGATTTTAGAGCAGGCACATGAAATCGTCATGAAATGGCCGGTAGAAGAACATGCCCGCCTTCGCGAGCGCACCCCTCGCGACGGCCTGGAAACATTACTGATAGACGGCCAGAACATGCACAATTTTGCGACCACCCTGCTGGATCTGGCATCGCAAGGACTTGGAGAACAGGCATTCATGCTTGCGCCGCTCTATGACCGCCTCAACATCCCTTACGCCGAGAAACGTATCTGCGACAGTTTTTAATTCCGCATAATTGGCAAGATTTCGGAAAAGAAATTGACAGAACTCCTGTCGGCTGTTAGCCATAATGCCAATCATAATTATAAAAAACTGGAACCGGGATGAAATTTCAGAAGTCACTAGCTTCGACATTCGCCGCCGTGGCACTTGCCGCTGGACTATCGCACGGCAGTCCTGCCATGGCGCAAAACATCGTAGCCCCCCCTTCTGAAGCAACGGTTCAAAGCGCTCAGACAAGCTTCCAGAGTACACTCGCTTCGCTGCCTGCCGTTGAACTTAACCCGATTTTACCAGTCGAGATTCTGGGCGGCATGGGCGGCATTGCTGCTATTTTGCTGCTGCTTGCAGCCCGCCAGCGTATGCGCGGTGCCTGGGCCCGCGCTGCCGCAAGCACCATGCTGGTTGCGGCAATTGCAAACCCGACAATAACAACCGGCGACCGCGCGCCATTACCAACTCAAATCGCAATCGTGGTCGATAACAGCGCAAGCCAGATGCTCGACGGGCGCGACATAACCACAAAAACGTCACAAGCAGAGCTTGCCCGCAAAATTACAGGCATCGAAAACGTAGAGGTGCGCATAATAGAAGTTGGCTCCACGCAAAACGGTATCGCCACAGACCGCACCAACTTGTTTGGCACCTTGTGTCAGGGTATCGCCGATATCCCGCCGGACCAGCTCGGCGCAGTAATCTTGCTTACTGACGGCCAGTCGGATGATATGCCTGAAGACGTTTCCAAACTCACAGGCGGCGCACCGTTGCATGTACTGGTGACAGGCCGCCAGGACGAACATGACCGGCGCATCGTGCTGGAGAGCGCTCCTGCTTATGGCGTGGTGGATGAAAATGTAACAATACGCTTCCATGTCGTCGATGACGGGGCTGCACCGAATAGTACGAGCATCACCGTAACATTGACCGCCGACGGCACGCCAATT
>CBDUPU010000161.1:0-5593 GCA_965369185.1 uncultured Rhodospirillales bacterium | reverse complement strand
TCTGCTGATCGAACATCTGGAGCATTTTGGTCACGAACAGCTCTCTACGGTCTTCCGGGTAGCGCATCGACAGGGCCTCGATCGCCTGTTCGATCTGGACGCTCATCGGCCTGACTTCGTGCATTTTTCGCGCCAGTTCGATTCGCTGCTGCAACCCGGCATCGCCCCCTTCCGCCTGCGCCAGCACCGGCGGCACGAGCAAGAACAAAGACATAAGGACAAACGGGATGAGGCTGTATTTTCGCATTACTTCCGACCTTGTTTGTTAAGAGCCTATACTAAAAGCGACCTCACCCTAGAACGGGATTTCGTCTTCCAGTTCATCAACCGGCTGCGCTGCGCCGCCAGTGCTTGCGCCGCGCGGCTCTGCCTCAAAAGGCGGCGGGGCGTTGTCCTGATAACCGCCGCTGCTGTCGCCGCGGGAATCAAGCATGGTAATTTCGCCTTTGAACGGACGCAGCACGATTTCAGTCGTGTATTTCTTTTCGCCGTTCTGTTCCCAAGAGCGGGTTTCAAGCTGGCCTTCGAGATAAACCTTGGAGCCTTTTTTCAGGTAGTTTTCAGTCAGGTTAACCAGCGGCTGGCTAAAGATAACGACGCGGTGCCATTCGGTGCGTTCCTGCCGTTCACCGTTGCGGTCTTTCCAGCGTTCTGACGTTGCGATCGACAGATTCGCCACTTTATCACCCGACTGCATCGTACGGATTTCCGGGTCGCGCCCGATATTACCTACGAGAATCACCTTATTTACGCTACCAGCCACAATTGCACCTCTTGCTTTCCAATGTATGTAATGATGTGGGAGTTACTATAACTATCATCAAGCGGATTAAAAGGTATTTTTCAGCGCTATCCCAAGGCTTGTATCGGGACAAGCATTGAGAGGGCTACTGGCCATTGGCCAACGGCACAAAAGATGGGGAAGAATTAAAAACCCTCAAACAGCGCCTTGTAATAATCGGAATTATCTGCTCTACTCGCCGAAACAAACGAACAAGAAATACGTTAAACAGGGAGAGTACATATGAGTCTGCGAAACGACTTCCATGTCGCGAATGCGCACGCAATGGTCTATCAGAGCCTTGGGCAATACATTGCTTTAACCAACCAATTGACCAATGATCCGGCGATCAAGGCCGCGTTTGAGCACGCGCCGAAAAAGATGACCGGTGACCGCAACTTCCTGCAAATGGTGCTGGATGATGCGATGGAGAGTTTTGTGTCGATCATGGCGCGTACGATCCAGAACAGCAGCACCGAATTCAAGGACATCCCGCACGAATTTTATCTGAAGCTGATGCGCAACCGTCACGGCACGAGCGTGACCAAACAGCAGGCCATGGACCAGCTGAAGCAGGAAATCGACGCGAAAAACGCGCAGCCTGCTGCAATTATGGGCCGCCCGCGCACGCCTGACTTCCTGAGAGTTATTATGAGCGAAGTCGAGCCGCAAACGCTGGCCAATCTTGCAAATGGCTGGAGCGCCGTCATTCGCGGTTTCAGCACGCTGATGATGTCCGAATCCGCGCTTGCCGCAAACCAGTCTGCTATTGAAATCATGCAGGGCGCGATGATGGAAGTGCAGCAGCACATCAACAAAATCATGGAAATGCGCGGCCAGAAGCCGGGCGGCCCAGGCGCCAACGATAACGGCCAGGCCGAAGATGAAGGCGTCAAAATCCACAAAGTCGAAGATCTTGACGATCTCGAAACCGAAATGGACCGCCTGATCGGTATGGACGACCCGAAAGAACTGATCCGCGAGATTGAAGCCCGCGTCCGTCACCTGCGCATTCTGAAAGATGCCGGCCTGTCATCTGACAAAGATGGCGGCGGAATCGAGCATTTTGTCTTTACCGGCAACCCCGGCACCGGCAAAACCACCTTTGCCCGCCTGATCGGCAAGATCTATCACGATAACGGTATGCTGAAAAAAGGCCATGTGGTCGAAGCAGACCGCGGTGATCTGGTTGCCGGTTATGTCGGCCAGACCGCGCTGAAGACCAAGAAAGTCATTAACGAAGCGCTGGACGGCGTTCTGTTCATTGACGAGGCCTATTTGCTGAAAGGCGAAGGCAACGACTTTGGCAAGGAAGCCATGGGTACACTGCTGAAAAGCATGGAAATGCACAAAGACCGTCTGGTCGTTGTCATTGCCGGCTATCCCGGCCCGATGAGCGAGCTGGTCAAAACGAACCCGGGCCTGTCCCGCCGTTTCAAATACCACATGAACTATCCGGACTTCTCCAAAGACGAGCTGATGCAAATCTTTGACAAGAACATGAAGCGCTGGAGCCGTAACATCACGCCGGAAGCACGTGCCAAGGCCGAAGCGATGCTTGTCAACAACAAGAAGAGCATGGGCGAGCATTTTGGTAACGCCGGTACGGTTGAAAATCTCGTCGAACTTCTGAACAACAAACTGTCACTCAAACTTGAGAATGACGGCACGTTGCAGGAGTATGAAGACCTTAAAGCCACAGGCGCGGACATTCCGAAAGAGCTGAAAGACAAGCTGGTCACGATTACGCTGGATATTGTCGATCAGGTACGCCTGGAAGCCTCCAAAGGCGCCGAGGTTACGGGAGAGATTGATACATCCGGTCTTGGCAAAGGCAGAACGCCTCAGCCGGCACCGAAAATCGGTAACGGACCGAACTAAACCTTGCTTCTATCTTATTAAGAAAGCCGCACCTTAACCGGGGCGGCTTTTTTTATGCTTGCTCTTTTAGAGGTGATCAGGGGCGAGCGCATTTTATGTACCAGGTACTTTTTGGAGGCGCTGGCTTTTTTCCCGTGCAGGGCCTATATATTTTTGCTACAACCTAATGGAACATTTTAGGAACATCTGGCGAAAACCATTTGGAACGCAGCATATGCTCAGAACGATAAATGTCCGCGGCGCGCGGGAACATAATTTGAAGGACGTTAATGTCGAGATGCCGCGCGATGCGCTGGTTGTCATCACCGGCCTGTCCGGTTCCGGAAAGTCTTCGCTCGCCTTTGATACGATTTACGCGGAAGGGCAACGGCGCTATGTCGAAAGCCTGTCAGCCTATGCGCGGCAATTTCTCGAACTGATGCAAAAGCCCGATGTCGATTCGATTGAAGGGCTTTCACCGGCCATTTCTATCGAGCAGAAAACCACTTCGAAAAATCCGCGCTCTACCGTCGGCACCGTGACGGAGATTTACGATTATATGCGCCTTTTATGGGCGCGGATCGGCGTCCCCTACTCGCCCGCCACAGGCAAGCCGATTGAAAGCCAGACGGTTTCGCAGATGGTGGACCGGATCATGGCGATGGGTGACGGGACAAGACTATATATGCTCGCACCGATCGTGCGCGGCCGCAAAGGCGAATATCGCCGCGAGTTTAAAGAGCTTCAGGCAAAGGGTTTTCAGCGGGTCAAAGTCGATGGCACGCTCTATGAAATAGACGAAGTGCCGGAGCTGGATAAAAAGCTCAAACACGATATCGAGGTGGTGGTTGACCGGTTGATTATCCGCGATGATCTCGGCAACCGGCTGGCGGATTCGGTAGAAACCGCGCTGCGGCTGGCTGACGGGCTGCTGATTGTTGAAAATGCGGAAGACAACGCGCAGACGCTCTTTAGCGAGAAATTCGCCTGCCCGGTTTCCGGCTTTACCATTCCAGAGATCGAGCCGCGCCTGTTGTCCTTCAATAACCCGCATGGCGCCTGCCCTGTCTGTGACGGGCTGGGTATGAAGATGTATTTTGACGAGGACCTTGTTGTGCCCGACCGCAGCAAGAGCGTCAGCGAAGGCGCAATCGAGCCGTGGTCGAAAAGCTTTTCGCATTATTACCAGCAGGCGCTGGAGCAGGTGCTGGCATTTTACAAGGCAAGCGGAGACACGCCGTTTCAGGATTTGCCGGAGAAAGTTCAAAACACCCTGCTTTATGGCTCGGGCAGTGACATTATCCCGATTGTCTATGAAGACCGCGCAAATACCTACCGCACGAAAAAACCGTTTGAAGGCGTCATTCGTAATATGGAGCGGCGGCTGCTGGAGACGGAAAGTAACAGTGTCCGGGATGATTTATCGCGTTACCAGAACAGCGCACCGTGCGAGAGCTGTAACGGCTACCGCCTTAAACCCGAGGCAATGGCGGTCAAGATCGACGGGCGACATATCGGCGAGACCTCTGAACTCAGCATTGCCGAGGCGCAGGCGTGGTTTAGCGAGCTTAAAGACAAGCTTGGCAAACAGCATCTCGCGATCGGCGAGCGTGTGCTTAAGGAAATCAACGAGCGGCTTACCTTCCTGATGAATGTCGGGCTGGAATATCTCAATTTATCGCGCTCGTCCGGCACGCTGTCCGGCGGAGAGAGCCAGCGCATCCGGCTTGCCAGTCAGATCGGCTCCGGCCTGACGGGCGTGCTTTATGTACTAGATGAACCTTCAATCGGCCTGCATCAGCGCGATAATAACCGGCTGCTGGAAACGCTGAAACGGCTGCGCGATCTTGGCAATACGGTGCTGGTGGTCGAGCATGACGAGGACGCGATCCGCATGGCCGACCATGTGATCGATATGGGCCCCGGCGCCGGTGTTCATGGCGGCACGGTCGTTGCCAGCGGTACGCCGCACGATGTCATGAAATACGGCGAAAGCCTGACCGGCCAGTATCTGAGCGGCACGCGCGAAGTGCCGGTGCCGGAAAAGCGCCGTCAGGGCAAAGGCACGGGCAAAGCGAAGCAGTTTCTGGAAGTCATCGGCGCGACCGGCCATAATTTGCAGAATATCAGCGGCAAAATTCCGCTCGGCACTTTTACCTGCATTACCGGCGTATCGGGCAGCGGCAAATCGACCTTTACCATCGAAACGCTGTACAAGGCGGTGTCGAAAAGGCTGATGAAAACCAAAGATAATCCCCTGCCCCATGACGATATTCGCGGGCTGGAATTTATCGACAAGGTCATTGATATCGACCAGTCGCCGATTGGCCGCACGCCGCGCTCCAACCCGGCTACCTATACCGGCGCATTTACGCCGATCCGCGAATGGTTCGCCGGGCTGCCGGAAGCCAAAGCGCGCGGTTATAATCCGGGGCGGTTTTCGTTCAACGTCAAGGGCGGTCGCTGCGAGGCGTGTCAGGGCGACGGTGTCATCAAGATCGAGATGCACTTTTTGCCGGATGTCTATGTCACCTGCGACACTTGCGACGGCCAGCGCTATAACCGCGAAACGCTGGAAGTAAAATTTAAAGACAAGAACATTGCCGATGTGCTGGCACTGACGATCGAGGAGGGGATCGACGTCTCATCCGACCTGGCCGCGCTCCGCGACAAGCTGGAAACGCTCAAATCAGTCGGCCTTGGTTATTTACAGGTCGGCCAGCAAGCAACCACCCTGTCAGGCGGCGAAGCGCAGCGCGTGAAACTGGCCAAGGAACTTGCCCGCCGTTCGACCGGAAAGACGCTGTATATTCTGGACGAACCGACCACAGGCCTGCATTTTGAGGACGTCAAAAACCTGCTGGAAGTCCTTCACAGGCTGGTCGAACAAGGCAATACCGTTGTGGTGATCGAGCATAATCTGGAAGTCATTAAAACCGCCGATTACATTAT
>CBDUPU010000160.1:0-5619 GCA_965369185.1 uncultured Rhodospirillales bacterium | reverse complement strand
CCGGCGCTTTGCATTTGCTCCATATGCAAAAAGAGCTGGATCAGATCACGGATTTTGACTTTTTTACCGAAGCTGAGCGAATCAAACATGCTCTTTTTGCGCTCAAGCGGCGCACACTGGATCAGTTCCAGCCCGGCACTTTGCAACTGGTTATGCAGATCGACCTCGTTGGCAGCGGCAATCACGCCGCGCACAGGCCGCCCTTTTAGGTTTATCGCTCTATACTTATAACGTTCTATGGCTTTTCCTCCGAAACCGGAAAATACGCGCGGGGGCTTTATTTGTTGACATCAACAACTTTGGCGAGGGCCTCAAGGGTCGTAACACCCTCAAGTATCTTCAGGATGCCATCATCCTTCATACTTTTGAAGCCTTTTTCTATCGCGGCCGCCTTAATGTCAGCTTTCGACCCACCATTTGCGACAATTTCGTCAAGCTCCTCGTCGAAACTCAAAATCTCCACAACAGCTGTCCGGCCTTTATAGCCCTGCCCTGCACAGCTCTGGCACCCACCCTGACGCGCTTTGAAAATTTCCGGCGGTGCCGACGCGTCGACGCCAAGAATTTCGCATTCATCCGCATCCGGCTTATACGGCACCCGGCAATCCGGGCATAGGCGGCGCACCAGACGCTGGGCAAAAACCGCGATAATCGCCCCGGCAATCATGCCGGGCTTCAAATCAAGATCAAACAAACGCGGCAACGCCCCGAAAGAATCGTTCGTGTGCAGCGTGGTATAGACCTGGTGCCCGGTCATGGCAGCCTTCAGCGCCATATTCGCAGTTTCAGCGTCACGAATCTCGCCGATAAAGATGATGTCCGGATCCTGACGCAAAAGCGCCTTGATGCCGTCAGCAAAGTCCAGAACGCCCTCGCGCACATGGGTCTGGCGAATCATGCTCAACGAATATTCGACCGGATCTTCGAGTGTCTGAATATTGACCTCAACATTATTGATTTCATTCAGCATCGAATAAAGAGAGGTCGTCTTACCGCTACCGGTCGGCCCCGTAACGATAACAATCCCCTCCGGACGGCTTTGCGCCCTACGAATCAGATTCAGGTTATGCTCACTAAAGCCAAGCTTTTCCAGCGGCATGATGCTCTGGCTCTGATCGAGGACACGCAGCACGATGTTCTCGCCATTAACGGTAGGCAGCGACGAAACACGGAAGTCAGCCTCGCGCCCGCCGACATTCATATGAAAGCGCCCGTCCTGCGGCGTCAATTTGTCGGCAATATTCATGTTCGACATAATTTTAAGACGCTGGGAAATCGCACTCCAGTGTTGTTTATGAAGTGTCTGCGCCGTAAACAGCACACCGTCCTTACGATAGCGCAGCCTGACAAAGTTTTCTTCCGGCTCGAAGTGAAGGTCAGATGCGCCGATCTTTACAGCATCGAAAACGAGCGCATTTACAAGCCGTACAATCGGGTGCGCATAGGCCTGCTCTTCGCTCAGCCCCGCAAGTTCCGGCTGTCTATCGCCCCCCTCTTCAAGCTCTTTGAGAATGGCATTAATCGAGCTGGCATAACCGTAGGCCGCGTCAATCGCCTCCGACAAAATAGACGGCGTCGTCACAATCGGTTTGATTGCGACGTTTTTCGGCATATAGCGGCGCAGCGTATCCATGGCGACAACGTCGTATGGGTCGGACATCGCCACGACCGCTTCGTATTCGTTGATCGACACGGGTAACAGCTGGTGCTTTAGCGCGACCGTCTTTTCAATCAAGCCCAGCGCCTCACCGTCAAGAATCGTGTGTTTGGGATCAAACACGTCAAAGCCGGAGCTTTCAGCCAGAAACGTACTAAGTGTCTCGTCATCTATAAAGCCCAGATCAACGAGCACCTCGCCAAGCAGCTTGCCCGTGACCTTCTTTTCCTGCAAGGCAACGTTCAACTGGCTTTCATTAATGATCCCCATTGAAACGAGCCGGTCACCAATACGCCCGGACCCGTCCCCTTGCGCGCCGCCTTCGCCGCGTCCTTTAAGAAAGCCGTGCTGCGAGCGCACCAGATCGCGTGATTTTGCCTCGTCAGGGCGCCCCGCGGCGCTGCTGACCTCGTCATCATCCTCCAGCATAAAAACGTCCGGCATATCGCCCTGCTGATTATCGTGGCTATTGTGATTCATATCTGGATTGTACCCCTACGCACTACGATCTGATAACTGCTCGTATTATAAATAGCCGAAAAAGCTAAACAAATGAATAACCGGTTACGTCATTCTACCCACACTCCTTTGGGCAATTCTCCGGCCTACCTTATTGTGTGTGTATTTTATTAATAAAATATTGATTGCTTTTAACGCACACAGTTAAACTGCTTCCAACAGTAGCAATACAATAAACCATTACCCCCCAAACGTGAATCTGTTAAAATCAGGCATGATTTCAATTTTTCGAAAAAAGAAAGATGACACCGCATTCAAGCCTTTGCTTTCAGGCAAGCTAGAAACAAATTTTGATACGCTAAAATCCCTGCACGGCGAGAAACTGCACGGTCGAATTTATGATATTGATATTAGCGACTACACTCCTGAGTATGTCGGAATTCTTCGCGTACCAAAGAAAATTCAGCAGGGCATTCGCGATGTCCTTGATGACTACCTGAAAGAAAACGACGACTTTTATTTTCAAGTCGATGAGAAAGTTTTCGGACTGTATTTCAGCAAAGCGAACAAAGCCGTAGCCGAGCTAAAAGTTCAGGTAATCCGCAATGAACTTGCCCGGGTTATCGAAACGCTCAAGGACAAAAAAACACAAGAAGAGCCGGAAGTCTCAATGCGCTCCTCTTCATCCCCCTCTCCGGCAAAAGAGTCTCAACTGCCACAGAGAGCAGAGCTGGTTAATAAAGGCACGCTATCCGCGGCCCCTGATGAAAAGGAGATGCGCGACTGGGCATCCAGAGCTCTGGCCAACATGTCAACCCAGACAGGATATCTCGACTTCTATGCAGATCTGGAGCGAATGGCCGCATTGGTTCAAGTGCGCTACCACCCGCTGTGGCACACAGAGAACAAGATTATTTCCGGATACGCTCTGGAAACCAGCGCGACACTAACTCGCAAAAGCTATGACGAACAGCGCGGGCATGAAGACCTTGCCTTACTGGGCGCTGCCGCACGACAATTGAGCGAAATGCGCGAACGGAACGAATATGCGTTGCTGATTGTTCCTGTTCACATTCACACGATCTGCGACCAACGCACGCGAAACCTGTACAACATATACTGCCGCACGATTGGACAAGACCTTCAGCGTTTTATTGTCCTGCAAATCCTGGGTATTGGCGAACGCAGCCTTACGCTGTCGGACTGGGGAGCACTAAAAGACTTACGCCATCACTGCCGCTCCATGATTATCGACACCGGCGCCAGTATAATAACGCCCGAAAATCTGACCGGGTTCAAGTTCAGCACTTTCGGCTTTAACCTACGCATGCTTGCCAGACCAGAGGATCAACTATTCATTCACCTGGAAAAATTTGCGTCCTGGTATCTGGACAGAAAAAAGCACGTTTTCATCATGGGGGTAGATAGTCACAGCTTGCTTGCCGCATCTCTGGGCGCAGGATACAGCTATGTCTCCGGCGATGCTATCGCCCCTGCCGAAGCCGCACCACGAGCAGCCTCTTTTTTAAACTATGAAGACGTCTATCAGAATATTCTACAATAGATCGCAAGCACTCTAGCTTGTTATTTGCCGAACAGCGGAAATTAATTCATCGGGCTGGAACGGTTTTTTCAACACACAATCCGCACCGAATTTTTTAGCCATTTCAAGAAAGTCACCAACGCCAGCGCGGCCGCCGCCCGACATCGCAATGATTTTAATATCTTTCCAGCGTTTACGACACTCAATGATTGTCTCGACGCCTTCCTTAAAAGGCATAATGATATCAGTAATCATTACACAGACTTTGCCATCATTTAATTTCTTGAGGGCCTTCTCACCGTCCGAGGCAATGAGAACCTCATAGCCTTCAGACTCAAGAACGCTTTGCAACATCATGCGCAACATCTCATCATCTTCCACAATCAAAATTTTCATAGTAGCCCCTCCATTTAACAGGCCCTGAAGTGCTTGAGTCCGTACGCTTAAAGATTGTACGATAATAAATCGATTCAATCATTTTTAAAACCCAAAGGGAAAATCAGTAATGCCTGCTGATAAAAGAGAGCTGCACAGCCGCCCTCAAGAACGCTCCAGCATCTACACCAAGCTGGTAATTTTCGCCGTAATCGCCATGAGCTGTACGGTCATTCTAGGCTGGCATTTCGATATTGCCATAATGAAAAGCATTATCCCGGGGCTCCGGGCGATGAATCCCGGCGGCACAGCTCTTGCGTTTTTGCTGGCAAGCATTTCTCTTTTACTCTACCTGAACACAAGAAACAGGCTCCAACCCATAGCCGCCAGGCTATTAGCAGGGGGCGTACTCGCCATTGCCCTCACCTATTTTGCGAATCACGCGCTCGGCATTGATAGCGGGCCAGACCAGATTCTGTACAAGGCAAAGCTAAATGAAGAAATACCCGAGTTCGGCCACCCGAACCGAATGGCACCGAACACAGCAGCATCCTTTTTACTGCTCGGCCTGGCACTGTTTTTTCTGCATTTAAAAATTCGGGATTTTTGGCCCGCACAATTTATGGCCCTTGCGGGGATATTGCTCGGGTCTTTTACGCTCATCGCTTACGCATACGGCGCCCCTTCTCTGGCCGGCCTGCATATTTTCAGCCCGATGGCGCTCAATACTGCTATCTGCTTTATGCTGCTTAATGCTGCAATTTTGAGCGCCTATCCCGACAGAGGGATTATGCCTATATTAAGCAGTAAAGATGCGGGCGGCATATTGATGCGGCGATTACTGCCCATCGCGATCACCCTCCCCCCATTAATCCTGTGGATATTTGAATACGGGGTAGACTATGACATTCTGAAGAACACGACCTCGCGCGCCCTTATTGCGTTCGCGAACACGTTCTTTTTATTATTTTTCATTTGCTTATTTGCCTCCGCGCTGGAGAAAACAAGCCACAAACTAAAAGAAGCAAAAGCCGCTGCCGAAAAGGCCAACGCTGCAAAATCCGATTTCCTTGCCAATATGTCGCATGAATTGCGCACGCCAATGAACAGCATTCTTGGCATGACCCGCTTGCTTTATGAAGACAGCAACCTCGCCAAAGAGCATAAAGAAATGGTCGGCATCGTGTACAAGTCTGCAGACAATCTTCTAGATATTTTAAACTACATCCTCGACCTGTCAAAAATCGAAGCCGGCGAGCTGAAGCTTGAATCCCTTCCTTTTTCTTTACATGAAGTCATTAACAATACAATGAACACAATGATGCCGCTTTGTAGTGAAAAAGGATTGTCACTTTCTTGCTCGTATCATAACAAGCATATTCCCTATCTCGTCGGGGACCCTGTCAGAACGGGCGCGATTATTACGAACCTGATTGGCAATGCGATCAAATTTACGGACGATGGCTCCATCAAACTTATTGTAGATTGCAGGCCGATCGAGAACGATAAGGTTGAAATCGCGATCAATGTCGCAGATACCGGCATTGGCATCCCGCAAGACAAGCTGGACGTCATTTTTGAAAAA
>CBDUPU010000159.1:0-5694 GCA_965369185.1 uncultured Rhodospirillales bacterium | reverse complement strand
GCCAGATACAAGGCCGTGGGACCCGCTGGAAAAGGTGCGGCGCGAGTTTATCGCGGTCGGGTTTTACATTTCTGCCCACCCGCTCGACACAAAGGCCGGGCAGTTGGAGCGTATGGACATTATTCCGCTGGCGCAGGTCGAGAAAAAGCTGCTGTTTCATAATGCCGCGCTGCTTGATATGGCCGGGGTGCTGATCAAAAAGCAGATCAAAGTTTCACCGAAATCCGGTAATAAGTACGCCTTTTTGCAGCTTTCCGATGCTTCGGGGGTTTATGAGTGCGTGGTGTTTTCCGAGCTTCTTGCACGGACGCGCGATATTCTAGAGGAAGGCGAGACGCTGCTTCTCAAAGTGATCGCCGAGCAGAAGGAAGATCAGGTTCGCTTTACGGTGCAGGACATCAGGCCGCTTGATAAGGCGCTGGCTGACAAGGTTCAGGAAGTGCGCATACATCTGCAAGATGCCAGTAGCCTTACAGAACTGCGTGATCAGCTCGATGCCGGGGGCAGGGGGCGGGCGAAGGTTATGCTGTGTGTTGCTCTTCCTTCACAGGAAACTGCCGAGATAGAGCTTTCCGGTCGCTATAGCTTTTCGCCGGACGCCCGCAATACGCTGATGAAAGCGGACGGAATTGTCGAGATTCAAGAGATATGATCTTTCTCTAATCCTCTTCCCAACGCAGCCGAAAAGCATTATAAGAAGCGCATGAAAAATTACATGGCTGCATGGCAGGTTTCCGAAAAGGATTTTCCCCGTAACGGTTCGGCGGCGGACAAGCTCGCATTCTGTGCGCGCTATGCCATTCTTGCGCCCTCCGCCTACAATACCCAGCCTTGGTATTTCAGTATCGACAACAATATTTTGTATCTGTTTGCCGATCGCCGTCACGCGCTTCCGGTGATTGACCCTGACGATCGTCAGCTTAGCATTGGCTGTGCTGCGGCGCTTTATAATCTGCGGCTTGCCATTCGCTATTTCGGGTATGAAGAAACGACAGAGCTGCTGCCTGCTCCGGCAGACCAAAGCCTGCTGGCGCGGGTCAAGCTGGGTGAGAAATTGTCCAAGCCTGCGGAAGGTATCGAGCATCTGTTTGGTGCCATTCCCAAAAGACACAGCAATCATGGCGTTTTTGCCGACAAGGATGTGCCCGAAGAGCTGCAGCGTAAGCTCGTTGCGGCGGCCGCAAGCGAAGGGGCGTGGCTGCATATTTGTGGCCCGGCCGAGCGAAAAATTATTTTGCGAATGGTTGCTGAAGCCGACCATATTCAGGCCGGTAACAAACACTTTCGCCGAGAGCTTGCCTCATGGGTTGATGCGCGCCGCGCAACAAGTGGTGACGGCATGCCTGGAATGGGTGTAAGCTATGAAGATGTCGTCAATAATCTGAACCCCAGCCCGCTTCGCCGTTTCTTTAAAGATAACAAGGCGGCGACGGACAAGGACCTTGATGATAGCTCGCCCGTTCTTGCCGTGCTAGGCAGCAAAAGCGGCGGCGTAATTGAGCGGATGCATGCCGGTCAGGGGCTGATGCGTGTGCTGTTACAGGCGGAAGCGGATGGTTTGTCCGTATCCTCGCTTAACCAGCCCTGCGAGGTGCCGGAGCTGCGGCTTGTCCTGCATGACGAGATTAGTCATCAGGGGCGGGCGCAAATGATCCTGCGGATCGGTTATGGCGGCAAGCCGAGCTTTACGCCGCGGCGCGATCTTGAAGATGTGCTCGATTTCGAAGGGCGGACCGTTACCAAAGCAGGCAAGGCGGCAAGCGGCCGCAAGAAAAAGATCCTGCGCCGGTTTCGCGGCTTTTTTGGTAAATAAAAAACTTGCTTTGGGCTGGTAAAGAGACTATATCAACCCCTTCTTGGGTTTGATGCGCTATAGGCGTGCAAACTCTAAATCACATGCGGGAATTGGCAGATTACCTATATGTATGACGGCCATCCGGTGATTTTCGTAGCGGCGCAGCCGATATGGAGATTCACACTTCCCGCAGAGGCATAACCGGAAAAGGAGATAAATATCATGGCAATGCCCACTTTCACTATGCGCGAACTGCTCGAAGCAGGCGTACACTTTGGTCACCACACCCGTCGCTGGAACCCGAAAATGAAGCCGTTTATCTTCGGCGTTCGTAACGGCGTTCACATTATTGACTTGCAACAAACATCCCCGATGCTTGATCGCAGCCTGAAAGGCATTCGCGATATTGCTGCCAATGGCGGCCGTATTCTGTTTGTCGGCACCAAGCGCTCTGCACAGGAAAAAATTGCAGAAGCTGCAAAGCGTTCCGGTCAGTATTTCGTGAACCACCGCTGGCTCGGCGGCATGATGACCAACTGGAAAACCATGTCCAAATCCATCAACCGTCTGCGTGAACTGGAGACCCTGTTCGCCGGCGATACCAGTGGTTACACCAAAAAAGAACTGCTGATGATGCAGCGTGAAAAAGACAAGCTCGAGCTGTCTATCGGCGGTATCAAGGAAATGGGCGGCGTTCCTGACGCGCTGTTTATCATCGACACCAACAAAGAAGACATTGCTGTTGCAGAAGCTAACAAGCTCGGCATCCCTGTTTTCGCTGTTGTTGACACGAACTGTGATCCGGCTGGTATCGATTTCCCGATCCCGGGTAACGATGATGCTTTCCGTGCGATTGAACTGTATTGCGATCTGGTGGCTGCGGCTGTTCTTGACGGTCTGCAAGCTGAAATGGCTAAGGCGGGCGTTGATAAAACTGACGCAAAAGCATCCAAGGAAAAGCTTCCTGCCAAGAAAAAGGACGCAGCTGAAGAAGAAGGCAAAGCTGACGATAAAGCAGCAGAGCCGGCTGACGAAGCCACTGCCGAAGCGGTCAAAAAAGCTGCCCAAGCGTAATTCAAACGAAGAAGGACTATTGAACAATGGCAAATATTACTGCAGCACAGGTTAAAGAACTTCGTGAGAAAAGCGGCGCCGGTATGATGGACGCCAAAAAGGCCCTGACTGAAGCCGGTGGCGACATGGATGCCGCCGTTGACCTGCTTCGCAAGAAAGGTCTGTCCAAAGCAGAGAAGAAATCCAGCCGTACGGCTGCTGAAGGTCTTGTCGCTATGGCTGTTGAAGGCACCAAAGGCGCTCTGGTCGAAGTCAACGCTGAAACCGATTTCGTCGCCCGTAACGAGCAGTTCCAGGGCTTTGTTACAAAGGTTGCCGGTATCGCTCTTGAAAAAGGCGAGAATGCCGAAACGCTTGGCAGTGCCGACTTTGACGGTGGTAAAAACGTTAAAGACACTCTGACGGACCTGATCGCAAAAATCGGTGAGAACATGGCTCTGCGCCGCAGCGTCATGCTGTCTGTTACGGACGGTGTTGTCTCCGGTTACATGCACAACGCGCTTGGCGATAATCTCGGCAAGATCGGTGTTCTGGTTGCTCTGGAATCCACTGGCGATAAAGCAAAGCTGGAAGCCCTCGGTAAACAGATTGCTATGCATGTCGCAGCAGCGTTCCCACAGTATCTGGATCGTGAGTCTGTCGATGCATCGGCTGTCGAGCGTGAAAAGCAGGTTCTGCTGGAGCAAGCGAAAGCCGAAGGCAAGCCGGAAGAGATTGCACAGAAGATGGTCGAAGGCCGTATGCGCAAATACTACGAGGAGATTTGCCTTCTGGAACAAGTCTTTGTCATCGATGGTGAAACCAAAATCTCAAAACTGGTCGAGGGTGCAGCCGCTGATGTCGGCGCACCTGTCAAGCTGACCGGTTTTGCACGCTTCCAGCTCGGTGAAGGTATCGAGAAAGAAGTTGAAGATTTTGCCGCTGAAGTTGCCAAGGCAGCAAACGGCTAATCTTTTACTTTTGTACGTGGAAAGATTCTAACAGCCGCGTTGCTTTGCTTCGCGGCTGTTATTACATTTAGTCGGTTTAAAATATTCTAAAAAGTGGTAAGGTCATGCAAACTAACGAAGCGAAGAAAGTGTCTGTAACGCCCATGTCAGGTCAAGAACCTAAATATAAGCGCGTATTGCTGAAAATGTCCGGCGAGGTCCTGATGGGATCGCGCGAATATGGCATTGATCCAGCCACGATTGACCGGATCGCGCGCGATATTAAGGAAGCGGTCGATTTGGGGGTTCAGGTGTGCGTTGTTGTCGGGGCCGGCAATATCTTTCGCGGTGTTTCCGGTGCGGCTAGCGGCATGGAGCGGGTGACTGCCGATTATATCGGTATGCTCGGCACTGTTATGAACGCACTGGCTTTGCAATCCGCTCTTGAGAAGATGGATGTTGAAACGCGCGTGCAGTCGGCGATCCCGATGCAGGCGGTTTGTGAGCCTTATGTTCGCCGCCGCGCACTGCGCCACATGGAAAAAGGCCGTGTCGTGATTTTTGCTGCCGGTAGCGGCAACCCGTTCTTTACCACCGATACGCCCGCAGCGCTGCGCGCAACTGAAATGGGCTGCGACGCCTTGATTAAAGGCACTAAAGTCGATGGTGTTTACACGGCGGACCCGGAAAAAGATGATACGGCCGAACGGCTTGAGAGTGTCAGCTACCTTGATGTATTGACCAAGGATCTGCGTGTTATGGATGCGACGGCGATTTCGCTGGCGCGTGAGAATGAAATTCCAATTCTTGTTTTCTCGATCCGCGATGAGGGCAATTTTGCCCGGGTTCTGCGCGGTGAGGGTGATTATACTATTGTTACAGATAAAAAAGGGGAATAAGCGATGGTTGATATGGCTGATTTGAAGCGCCGTATGGAAGGCGCGCTTGAGGTTTTGAAAGAAGAATATACCGGTCTGCGTACCGGCCGGGCTTCGGCCAGCATGCTGGAGCCTGTTCAGGTTGATGTCTATGGTTCCAAAATGCCGCTTAATCAGGTTGGCACTGTCAACGTGCCGGAGCCACGGCTTTTGACCGTTACTGTATGGGATGCCAGCGCAACCAAGGCTGTTGAAAAAGCCATTCGCGAATCCGGTCTTGGCCTGAACCCGCAGCCCGAAGGCTCTGTCATCCGCGTTCCGATTCCGGAGCTTAATGAAGAGCGTCGCCTTGATTTGACCAAAGTTGCCGGTAAATATGCAGAAGCCGCGCGGGTTTCGATTCGTAACGTGCGACGTGACGGTATGGACGAACTGAAAAAGGCGGAAAAGGACGGTGACATTTCTGAGGACGAGCAAAAGCGCATGTCAGATCAGGTGCAGAAGCTGACCGACGAAATGATCAAGAAAGTCGATTCACTTTTGTCTGAAAAAGAAAAGGACATTATGACGATTTAATCGTTCTTAAGGGAAGCATGAAGAAAGTTTTACCTCGGCATATTGCCATCATTATGGACGGTAACGGCAGGTGGGCGCAAGCGCGTGGCCTGCCGCGAACCGTTGGGCACAAGCATGGGGCAGAGGCTGTTAAACGCAGCGTTCGTGCTGCGGCAGAGGCGGGTATCGAGTATCTGACATTGTTCGGGTTTTCTTCGGAGAACTGGAACCGGCCGGTGGAAGAGGTCGGCGAGTTGATGCGCCTGCTCCGGATGTATTTGCGTTCCGAAACGGCCGAGCTGCATCGTAACAATATCCGTCTGAAGGTCGTCGGTGACCGTACCCAGCTTGGCACGACTCACCTGGCGACCAGCCTGGTTGCCGTGTTCCAGTTGACGGCGGCGTCGATCGTCTGGGTCTCGCATGTTCACATCAGCGGACTGGAAATGGACGGCGATACGAT
>CBDUPU010000158.1:0-5701 GCA_965369185.1 uncultured Rhodospirillales bacterium | reverse complement strand
AAGAGATATTGAGCGTCAAGGGCCGTAATTTACAGGTTGGCACTGTGGCAAAGGGCGTTGCCCGCTTCAGCTTCAGCCAGCTTTGCGAACGGCCGCTCGGCGCAGAGGATTACCTGACGATCGCGCATAATTACCACACGGTTTTCCTCGAAGGTGTGCCGAAGCTGAAATATGACCGCCGGAATGAGGCCAAGCGGCTGATGACCCTCATTGATGCGCTTTACGATACGCGCACCAAGCTGGTTGTCACCGCTGATGCGCCGCCGGAAAATCTCTATCAGGGCTCTGACCATGCCTTTGAATTCCAGCGCACTGTCAGCCGCCTGATCGAAATGCAAAGTACTGACTACCTCGGGCAATAAGCCGGACAAATAAATCATCTCTTTCATTTTATAGATGAGCGGCTATCCTCATTACAGGATGCGAAAATTTCTCGATAAAATTCTCCGCCGTCCAAAGCGCGATGCCGCGCGTTACGAGCAGGAAAAAACCATCGCCCGCAGTACCGACCTGAAGGCGCGGGTAACGCTTGCCGGCAGCTCGAAAACCCATCAGGAAATTCTCTATTACCTCGCCGCGCACGATACCGATCCCAAGGTGAAAAAGGCGCTGGCGAAAAACCCGTCCGTGCCGGTGCAGGCCAGCCCGATTTTGGCGGGGGACAGTAACGAAGAAGTGCGCATGGCGCTTGCCGAGCGGTTGGTGCGGCTGTTGCCGGAACTGGATACGGAACGTCACAGTCAGCTTTACGCCTATACCGTGCAGGCGCTGGGGACGCTGGCGCTTGATGAGGTGCTGAAAATTCGCAAGGCGCTCTCGACTGCTTTGCAAGACCATGCCTATGCGCCGCCAAAAGTGGTGAGTGCGCTCGCGCGTGATATTGAGCGTGATGTGTCAGAGCCGATCCTTAAATTCTGCGCCGCTGTGCCGGACGATGTGCTGCTGGATATCCTTAAAGCTCATCCGGCATCATGGACGGTGCAGGCGATCGCCGGACGAAAGCAGGTCAGCGGCGAAGTGTCGCAGGCCGTGATTGATAGCGGTGACCGGCCGGCCGGGGCGATATTGATCGGCAATGAGGGCGCGGTGCTGACGACGGCCACCTTACAGGACATTATCGAGCGCGCGCGTGATTATCCGGAATGGCAAACCCATCTTGCCGGACGTGCCAGCCTGCCGCCGAAAATGGCCAGAAGCCTTGCTATGTATGCCGACCGCAGCGTGCGTGACCTGCTGCTAAAACGTGGCGAGTTTGATAAGGAAACCGCCGAGGAGATCGCCGAAATTTTCAAGCGACGGATCGATTTTGCCGGGGAGGGTGAGGAGCAAGCGGACATGTCGCCGCTCGATCGTGTCAAGGCAATGTTTATGGAAGGGCGGCTGGACGAAGAGGCGGTCGCTGATGCGCTTAGTATGCGTGATCGTGATTTTGTTTATGCGGCTTTGGCGCTGCTGGCAGGAACGGACGTGGTGACAGTGGAGAAAATATGCTCCCTGCGCGCCGCCAAGCCGGTGGTGGCTCTAAGCTGGCAGGCGAAGCTCTCAATGCGCTTTGCCCTGCGACTGCAAAAGGAACTGGCGCAGGTCCAGCCTAAAGACCTAATCTATCCGCGCGAAGGCACCGACTATCCGCTGACCCATGACGAACTGGTCTGGCAGCTTGATTTTTTTGGTATAAAACCGCGCCAGTCCTGACCCCTTGCTTGTGCAGTGCAAACGCGCTATTCCTTTTTGCAGTATTTTATTTGAGTTAAAGAAAGGACTTATCCCATGAAAGAACCCGTTCGCGTTGCCGTTACAGGCGCTGCCGGCCAGATTGGTTATGCATTGCTGTTCCGTATTGCTTCCGGCGAAATGCTCGGCAAGGACCAGCCGGTTATTCTGCAATTGCTTGAAATCACCCCTGCGCTTGATGCGCTGCAAGGCGTTGTGATGGAGCTTAAAGATTGCGCGTTTCCGCTGCTGCAGGACGTTGTGACGACGGATGATGCGAATGTTGCTTTCAAAGATGTCAGCTATGCGCTGCTGGTTGGCGCGCGGCCGCGCGGTCCGGGGATGGAGCGTAAAGACCTGCTCGAAGCTAACGGCGCGATTTTCGGCCCGCAGGGCAAGGCGCTGAACGATCATGCAAAGCGCGACGTTAAAGTGCTGGTTGTCGGTAACCCGGCCAATACCAATGCACTGATCGCCCAGCAGAACGCGCCGGACCTTGATCCGAAATGCTTTACTGCGATGGTGCGGCTTGATCATAACCGGGCGATGAGCCAGCTGGCTGAAAAGACCGGCACGCATTCAACCGACATCAAGAAAATGATTATCTGGGGCAATCACAGCTCGACCCAGTATCCGGACATTCATCACGCCACTGTTGGCGGCGATGATGCGATGTCAAAAGTCGATCAGGACTGGTACGAAAACACCTTTATCCCTGAAGTCCAGCAGCGCGGCGCTGCGATCATCAAGGCGCGCGGTGCGTCTTCTGCTGCTTCTGCCGCTTCTGCCGCGATTGACCATATGCGCAGCTGGGCGCTGGGTACGGACGAAGGCGACTGGGTATCGATGGGCATTCCTGCCGACGGATCTTACGGCATCGAGCCGGGCGTTATTTACGGCTATCCGGTGACTTGCAAGGACGGTAAGTACGAGATCGTGCAAGGTCTGGAGATCAACGAATTTTCCCGTGCGCGTATGGATGCGACCGATGCTGAGCTGCGTGAAGAGCGCCAAGGCGTAGAGCATCTGTTCAGCGCCCTGAAAGCGGCCTGATCACTAAAGTTTAGGGGTGCGGAGCGCGTTTTCTGCCATACGCAGACGCGCTCCGGGCCTGTCCGGCGGTGTATTGCGTGTCAGCGCCGGTGTGCATGTATCTCGTGCAAGCAAATCTTCGCTAAGCTCGCTGGCTGTTTCCAGCCGGTTGTCAATAATACGCTCCAGCCTTTGGTACACTTCAGCGAAGCTGCGTGCCCTGCCGTTTCTGTAAAAGACCTGGCGGTTATAACGGGCTTCTTTCCTCATGACAGGCGCTGCGGCGCGATTCGGGTTACGCTGCAATTGGTCATAGAAAACCCGCGCGCGCGGAATGCCGAGAAAGTGGACGATGTAGAAATCTGTGATATTCGGTTCGCGTCCGGTCATGCTGCGCAAAACCGGCGCTTCATCGTGCTTTATCTGATAGGCCTTGATGAAGGCCGATATATAAGGGTCAAAGCGCAGATTAAGGATTCTTTGCCGGGCGGCTTCATTATCGACATAAGGTGTTTTGTTGGCGCTGAATTTTATCTGGGCGGCAAGGTTCGCATATTTGCCGTTTTTATATTTATCGCCAAACCATGAAAACAGGGTGAGCCACGTAGAAGGCAGGAATTGGTAAAGTCCCCTTGCGCCGCCATTAACGTGGAGCGGGCGGTCGTGTTTCCCAAGGTCGCTTTCCAGCATGGCTTTGACCAGCATCAATTTGAAATCGACACCGGTCTGTTCGCTGGCGTTTATAATCGCGTGAATGATTTGGGGGTTGCGCTGTCGCTCTGCCATGAATTTGGCATAGGCCGATGCCAGCAGGAAATCTTCAAGGTCGGAATATCCGGTGCGCCTTTTTAGCTCGTCCTGAGTCATTGTCTGGGCGCAGAAGCTGGTTGCAAGATCCGGAAAAGGGGAAGGTGGCCCCTCCGGTCGCGGTGCGGCCATTGTCTGGCCGATAATTGCGACGCTCATAAATATAGACGTCAGGCCGGACGCAATGCGTCTGCCAAGTTTCTTCTTTTTTGCCATACGGCAATGTCCCCATTCTTTATTTATCTTTTTTTATTGCGGGGAGTGTAGCGCAGAAAACGGGCTGTGAAAAGACCGGACTTTTTGTAGATATTTGCTGAAAGCAAGGCGGTGCAAGGTGTTCGGGACGTTATGACCAGACAGAGGGTGCTTACATGCTGTTGGTTGCAAGCTGAAGGTTTTGTTCGTTGGTGAGCGGCGCCGGAGCAGGAAGGTCGGTTTGCGGCGTTTCTATCGTGCCGCTTGCCGCGCCGCCAAATGCGCTGCTCAGCTTGCCGCCTTCCGGTGCGTTGGAAAGTTCGGAGCGGGCGGCGACAGCTGAGTATCTGCTGGTGTTTTCCAGCGATGCTGCCGGGGCGTTTTCTGCGGCCAATGCGCGCTGCCGGGCGGCCAGTTCGGCTTGTTGCTGTTTTGCTGCCTGCAGCTCTGCGGTTGTTTGTTCCAGCTGTTCTGCTGTTTGCTGGCGTGTTTCGCTGGCAGCTGCCGCTTTTTCGGTTACTTCGTCGATCTGGTTACCGGTCTGGGCGTCATCTTTCCAGAAATTCTGCCAGGCATGTGCGGCCTGACCCGCGACCGAGGCGACAAGCCCGTGCTGTTTGATTTCGCCGGTCTCGGCATCTTCATAACTCAGACCCATACCGCCAAAACGCTCATCTTCATAAACCGTCTCTCCGCGCCAGTTGGTCAGGCGCCGCTCATGCGCGCTTCCGGCCTGCTCTATGGCCTCTTGCTCGGCTTGTTCGGCGACTTGCAATTCTTCCTGTTCTTGCTCGCGGGTTTGTTCCAGCTCGGCAATCCTGTCTTCAAGTTGTGCAATTTCCTGATCGTAGGCCGCAATTTCTTGGTGAATGGATTCGTTCTGGGTGTTTAAGTCATCTAATTCCTCTACGGTTTCCCGGTAGCTTTGGAATTGGTCGCTGTTGCTTTCCAGCGCGATTTGCGAAAAATCGCTAAAGCTGATGTCGGCGTGTTCAGGGTTCGCCTCTTTGTAAGCGCCATATAAATCTTGCTGTTCATTTTCAATTTCATTGATGCGCTCGCCCACGACCTGCTGGCGTTCAAGGGCCTCGGTTCGCTGTTCCTGATTTTGTGCCAGCTTGCCCCTGATGTCTTCCAGCTCCTGCTGGGCGGTTCGCAGATCTGCATTGGCTTGCATCGCCATGAATTGCCAGTCTGCCCCGCCGGCGCGCGGGCCGCTGAAGCCCATCATTTGCTGGGGGGTGTAGGCGATCTCGGCGGCCCTGTTTGTCGCTTCTCGGGCCGCCTGATATTCATTTACATCCGGGATGGGGGCGTCTGCATTGTCGATGGCGGCCTGTATGGCGGCCTGATCTTCGGCGCTGAACTCTGCGCTTGGCGTGCCGCCGGGCGCAGCGAAAAACTTGGCGTCGAGCGCTTGCCGTGCCTCGATTTCCGCCTCAATATCAATGACGTAATATCCTGTTATCTCGCCGCTATCGTCATGTTCGGCCATGACAAGGAACTTGTCGTTCCCGTCTTCGTTCAAAACGGTCGGTGCATCGTCTTCCATGGTGATGGAATCGCCGGCGACAAGATCAAAGCCGCCATTCGCCATCATTTGCTGTGATTGCTCCTCAAGCGCGCGTTCGCCTAGTTCATCAGCTCTCTTTTCTGCCTCGGCTACTTTTGCTTCCGCCTGCGCTTCATCTTTTAACAGATCTTCATGCTCTATATTTAGTTGATCGATTTTTTGTTGCAGGTCGTCCCATTCTTTTAGGAGTTCGCCTTTTTCAAGTTCGAGTTCGCGGTACTGGGACAGGATGTTTGCTGTTGTTTGCTGAGCCAGTTGGTATTTGGCATTGCGGTGCGCTTCTTCATCAACGCCGTCTTTTTTATAAGAGCCGCTGCCCGCCAGCGTTGAGCCGTTATCGCGGCTGCGAAGATATTCGTGGATGCGGCCTGCCTCGCCGGA
>CBDUPU010000157.1:0-5849 GCA_965369185.1 uncultured Rhodospirillales bacterium | reverse complement strand
CAGCAATCGGCGCGGCGCGTCAATTGCATTTAGCATTTTACGTTCGGCACCCAGTTGCCGCCCCAGAAACGCTTGCGCCCGACATCGACATGGACGAACTTGCTGCCGGGGTAATAGCCGACACCGCCGCCGCCTTCACACCATGCAATATCGCGCAGCCGTTCGGTCGAAACGCCGGGAACGCGAATATCAATGGCGTTGCCGAGCGTGTGCTGCGACGTTTTCGCCTGACCGCCGCGCGTCCGGCGCAGCATTTCGTTGGTTTTTTCAGAGCGGTAGCCGGAAATAATGTTAAAGACGACCCTTTTGCCGGGCATCCGCGCCTCGATGGCTTTCTTGATATTTTCCAAACGGTCATACAGGCGCGGGTGAATGTCGGTCGTTTCATTTTGGCGGTGGTCGCGCAATATTCGCCGGATGGCGCGCCGCCCTTCCCTTGTGTCCGGGTCGGCGGTTACGGATTCGCCCGTATGGGTATTGTAGAAAGATAATGGTTCGCCGTGCGCATCGGCGCTGCCGCCCACTGCGGCAAAAGCGGCGCATAGTGTATAGGCGGCAAGTTTACCCGCTCTTTTATATGTTTGCATGACACACCTCCGTTATTACGGAAACACGCTATCATAAAAACGGCGGATAGTTCAAATTTGCGAAAGGTTTAGGAGCTGGAACGGTTGGCGCACAAGCCGTTTGCGGGTTTCCAGTTCCAGTATCTGACCCGCGATGTATCGACATGGACAAAGTCGCTGCCGCGGTAATAGCCAACGCCGCCGCGCTGCATGCACCATGCTATGTCGCGGATTTCGCTGGATTCAATACCGGGGACGCGGATATCCATGGCATCGCCCTGCACGTGGCGGGACTTTTTCGCCTGACCGCCGCCGCGGGCGCGCAGCATATCGTTGGTCTGCGCAGAGCGGTAACCGGAAATGACGTGGAAGGTGATTTCTTTATGCGGGTGGCGGCGTTCCAGTTCCGATTTCAGGCCGGAAAGTAGGTTCAGAAGTTCCGGGCTGATTGTATGGACGTGGCCGTTGCGGTGGTCGCGCATGAATTTATTGACGGCTTCCAGCGCCGCCGGATCATAGCGGCCATTGCGCCAGTAGGTCGTTTCCAGCCGCTCATGCGTGTGGGTGTTGTAAAAGGACAGCGTCCGGTCTGTGCGGCCGCTGCCATGCCCCCAGCCGGTCATGCCGGTTGCCTGAGCCAAGAGAGGCGACAGCGCCAGAAACAGCGTCGCCGCGACAAAAATAAGTCCTGTCCGTAACATCATGTCGCGGAACCTACGATGAGTCGTCATGCCAAATCAAGTTTTTATGGAATAAAGGATTCACGTTTCGGGGGATTTTATATGAAATGCGGGTCTGTCGCGTGGCAATGACTTAAGGCCGGTAACGGCGGATTTCAAGGGCTTGCGCAGGAATTTGTCCGGCATCAGCACAAATAAAAACGGCGCCGGAGGGGGCGCCGCTTTTGTTTAATTTTTGTGCGTGTCCGGATGCTTATTCCGGGCTTTCGTCTTCAGGAGGCGCCTCGGGGGCTTCCGGAGCTTCAGGCGTTTCAGAGGGTTCGGCGGTTTCCGCTGCTTCTGCGCCTTCGGCGGTCAGGGCGGCCTGCTCCTCCTCTTCCTCATCCTCGATCAGCCAAGCGACAGACACGACCTGCTCGTCATCGGCGACCTTGAAGATCGTGACGCCTTGCGCGCTGCGGCCTGTAAAGCGGACATGCTCCACCGGCGTGCGGATCAGCTTGCCTTTATCGGTGACGAGCATGACTTGGTGATCGTCCGTAACCGGGAAGGTCGCGACGACTTCGCCGCCGTTCTTCTTGGTCAGGCCCATATTGGTTACGCCCTGCCCGCCCCGGCCGGTCACCCGGTATTCGTAGCTGGAGGTACGTTTGCCGAAGCCTTTAGAGGTAACGGACAGCAGGAACTGTTCTTTGGATTGCAGCTCTTTCAAGCGGTCTTCGGTGATTTCGAGCGCGCCTTCTTCGAACTCCATGCCTTCCTCATCGGCGCCGCGCAGCTGGCTGGCGATCTTGAGATACGCGCTGCGCTCATCCGGCTCGGCATCGACATGCTTGAGGATCGACATGGAAATAACCTCGTCACCCTTGGCAAGCTTGATACCGCGCACACCGGTCGAGGTACGGCCGGAGAAGACACGCACATCATTAACCGGGAAGCGGATCGCCTTGCCCTTGCGGGTGGAGAGCATCACGTCTTCGTCCTCGCGGCAGACCATGACGGACACAAGGCTTTCATCATCGCCCAGCTTCATCGCGATCAGGCCGTTGGAACGGATATTGCGGAAGTCCGCCATCTTGTTCCGCCGGATCGTGCCGTGCGAAGTCGCGAACACAATATCGAGTTTTTCCCAAAGTTCCTCGTCCTCCGGCAGGCGGAGATAGACGGAAACGGCTTCGTTATTTTCCAGCGGCAACAAGTTTACCAGCGCCTTGCCGCGTGATTGCGGGTTGGCGAGCGGCAATTGCCAGACTTTCATCTTGTGGACGATACCGCGCGAAGTAAAGAACAGGATCGGCGTGTGCGTGCTGGCGACGAACAGGTCGGAGACAAAATCCTCGTCTTTGAGCGAGGTCCCGCTTCTGCCCTTGCCGCCGCGGCGCTGCGCGCGGTAGGTGTCGAGCGGCACGCGCTTGACGTAGCCGCCGTTCGTGACGGTGACGACCATGTCTTCGCGCTGGATCAGCTCTTCAATATCGTGCTCGAACTCCATTTCCAGCAGTTCGGTGCGGCGCGGTGTGGCGAAACGGGTCTTGATATCGACCAGTTCGTTTTGCATCACTTCCATCAGCTTTTCGCGGCTACCAAGGATCAGCAGGTATTCTGCGATCTTGTCGGTGATTTCTTTCAGTTCGTCACCGATCTTGTCGCGTTCCAGCCCGGTCAGGCGGTGCAGACGCAGATCAAGGATCGCCCGTGCCTGAATTTCAGACAGCTGGTATGTACCATCGACCAGCGGATGTTCCGGATCGTCGATCAGATCGATCAGCGCGGCGACGTCCTGCGCCGGCCACGGCTTTTCCATCAACTGTTCACGCGCCGTAACGGGGTCTTTGGCGTTGCGGATCAGCTTGATCACTTCGTCGATATTGGCAACGGCAACAGCTAGACCGGCCAAGACATGAGCGCGGTCACGGGCCTTGCCCAGCTCGAAGATCGTCCGGCGGGTAATGACTTCTTCGCGGAACTTGATGAAGGCCGCGATAAACTGGCGCAGCTGCAACATTTCCGGACGGCCGCGGTTAAGCGCAACCATGTTCGCGGGGAAAGTCGTTTGCAGCGCCGTGTGCTTGTAAAGCTGGTTCAGCACGACATCGGCGACAGCACCTTTTTTCAGTTCGATAACAATCCGTACGCCCTCGCGGTCGGATTCGTCACGGACTTCGCTGATATCCTCAACGATTTTATCGCGCGCAACTTCGCCGATCCGTTCCAGCAAGCGGCCTTTATTGACCTGATACGGGATTTCATGGACGACGATGGCTTCACGCTTGTTGCCGATTTCCTCGATCTCTGCCTTGGCGCGCATCGGCATGGAGCCGCTGCCCGTGCGGTAGCAGGACATAATACCGTTACGACCAAGAATCTGGCCGCCGGTCGGGAAGTCCGGACCTGGGATATATTCGATCAGCTCTTCGGTCGTAATATCGGGGTTCGCGATATAGGCATGGCAGGCGTCAATCACTTCACCGAGATTATGCGGCGGAATGTTGGTCGCCATACCGACGGCAATACCGCCCGCGCCGTTCACCAGAAGGTTCGGCACACGAGACGGCAGAACGTCCGGCTCCAGCAGCGATTCGTCATAGTTAGGGTGGAAATCGACCGTATCCTTATCGATGTCATCAAGGATAGCTTCGGCGGCCTTGGTCAGGCGCGCTTCGGTATAACGCATGGCCGCGGCCGGATCACCGTCCATCGAGCCAAAGTTACCCTGCCCGTCCACCAGCGGCAGGCGCATGGAAAAGTCCTGCGCCATACGTACCATCGCATCATAAATCGCGGAATCACCGTGCGGGTGATATTGACCCATGACATCACCGACGATACGGGCTGACTTACGGTAAGGCTTGTCGGAAGTGTAACCGCCCTGACGCATCGCATAGAGAATGCGGCGATGCACAGGCTTCAGGCCGTCCCGGATGTCCGGAAGCGCCCGGCTTACGATCACGCTCATCGCGTAATCGAGGTAGGAGGTTTTCATTTCCTCTTCGAGGGTAATACCTGATGGCTGGTCGCCACCGGAAACCGCAGAATCACTCATATTTCAGAGACTTTCTCATAGGTAATTTATATCAGGTTCTTTCTAGCAGTTTTCACCCCCCGGAACAATGCCAAAATGCGCGTTTTCCCCCGCTTTGCAGGAGCTTTGCAGCTTGTTCATCACACAATTTTCTTGCGATATGTAAAGGCGCATTTTAGTTTGCCGTAATGTTCCGCTGGCTTAAAGACAGGTTTTTACATTCCGTTGACCCGGAAACGCTGCGCCCCTCCTCTGTGTATCGCAGCGGCGCCGGATTCTCGCGCTGGCATATCCAGTGCAAAAACCCCTATGACCTTGGCCCGCCGGCAGATATTATCCTGCGCGCTATTCAGGAAACCCGGGCAGATATGGAAGCCACGGGAGACACGCGCCCGCTGGTCATTTTGATGGGGGAAACGCACAGCATGCCCGCCCATGTCGGCCTGCAAGAAGCTGTTATGAGCAGGATGCAACAGCAAAAACTGGATTTCTCCCTGCGCATTGAGCTTCCGCATGATTTTTTAACAAAAAAACTGGCTGGCAACCGGTCGCGTGTTAGCTACGAGCAGTACGATCCTGAAGGACGAGCAAGATTAAGCTGTTTTGCCACAAAATTCATACACGATTATGCCCCTGCTACCAGTATTTCCAATATAACTTTCTGCCTGCAGCACAAGATCACAACCATTTTCAACGACGCCGCCAGAAATCAGGACGACTCCATTGATTTTGATGACGACCTGACCTGCAAAGCCGCTAACGACCTGCACATCTCTACAGAAACGTCTATTTGTGAAGCCAGCACCAACCAAATGGCGATCCGCAACAAGGTGATGGCGTCATGGCCATTGGAAAAAGATACTATCCTGCAAAAAACGGGAACGCTTCATATTTTCGGACACAATAAAAACCTGCCTTTTACGCAGTCCCTAACCAGCACATACGAACAGGCCGGAGCCCGCATATTACCGATATTTATTACGACAAAGTACATGAGTGCGGGGATAAACTCTTTACCGAGAGACGCTTATCATCGTCTGCCCGGCTGCGTGCTTGTCGATGGCCTGGCAGAAGAACGCTTTTATTCAGAAAGTTGCGCGGCAAAGAATGGTTTCCCCCACCAAGAAGGTGCAGAAGCACGCTTCATTACAAACAAGCTGCACGATTCAACCGCCCACATCCCAAGGCAGCGGCATGATATAGCCGTGCTGGAAAAGGAATTAGAAACCATTGCCACGATTGAATTAGCAAAATTGCTAAGACGCTATAAAGACAACACAAGCCGCCTGCCCCCATTAAAAAAGCCCGGAACTACGCCCGGGCCTAATTAAACTGTGTAGAAACGAATTTTACGGCCGAGCGCCTCCGGCGCCGGTGCGGATTTCCATCATGGCCTCATCGATCTTTTTAATGATCTCCGGCTCGACAATGGCTTGATATACCGGCATTTTCTGCTCGATTGCCTTACCCTCGGGCGAGCCGTAAAATTCGACCATCTTTTGCAGCTCCGCCGCGGTAAAAGTTTCAGCCATTGCCTTGACCGAAACCGCCAAACCTACTGGCACGGCCGTGCCAACCAAA
>CBDUPU010000156.1:0-5891 GCA_965369185.1 uncultured Rhodospirillales bacterium | reverse complement strand
TGCGCGCGGCAGCAGTACCTTTTGCGTTATGGTTGCGCTTGTCATTAACGGCGAAACGCAGGCCGCATGGATTTATGACGTAATGGCGGACAGCATGGCTTTTGCCCAAAAAGGCAAGGGCGCATTTATTGACGGTCGCAGGTTGGATTTAAGCGGCGTAGAGGTCAGCGGCAAGCCTTCCGGCTTTAGTCGAAGCCGTGATGCGCAGCGCTCTCCGGACCTGAATGTACGCAGTCTGCGTTGTGCGGGGCATGAATATTTGCGCATCGCTAAGGGTGAGGCCTCGTTCTCCATGTACGGCCGGACAAAGGCGTGGGACCACCTTGCCGGTGCGCTTTTGGTGCAGGAGGCAGGGGGCTATGTAGCCCGGTGGAGCGGCAGCCCGTACAAGCCTTGGGATAAGGGCGGTATAATTTCAGCCAAAGACAAGTGTACGTGGCAAAAAGTGCGTGATTGCATTCCGGATAAATTACTTAAAAAGTACGGTTTAGAGCCTTGATAGAAAATAAAAAAGCTTCATTTCTTGGTCTTGGTGTTATGGGCTATCCCATGGCGGGCCATTTATCTACACGTACGGATGCAGAGGTTACTGTGTATAACAGGACTGCTGCAAAGGCCGAACGTTGGTGCGAAGATTATAAGGGGCAGCTTGCCGAGACGCCGGCGAGGGCAGCGAGCGGCGCGGATATAATTTTTCTTTGTGTTGGTAATGACGATGATTTGCGCCATATCCTGACCGGCATTGACGGTGTTGCGGATACGGTGAAGGAGGGGGCGATTATTGTCGATCACACGACGGTTTCCGCCAAAATATCTCGCGAAATGCATGATTTCTTTGCTCAAAAAGGCTGTGCCTTTATTGATGCGCCGGTTTCCGGCGGACAGAGCGGGGCCGAGAGCGGGCAGTTAACGGTTATGGCAGGCGGCGACAAAGCGGCATTTGATGTGGTTGCGCCGCTTATTCGCAGCGCTTACGCCAAGGAAATCAGGCTGCTAGGCGCATCCGGTGCAGGCCAGCTAACAAAGATGGTCAACCAGATTTGCATTGCCGGTGTCTTGCAGGGCTTGTCGGAGGGGTTGTCGTTTGGCCTCAAGGCTGGTCTTGATGTCGATGAAGTGCTGGCGGTCATCGGCAAGGGCGCTGCGCAGTCGTGGCAGATGGATAATCGCGGTTCGACAATGGTGCGTGACGAATTTGATTTTGGCTTTGCAATCAACTG
Source organism: uncultured Rhodospirillales bacterium (assembly GCA_965369185.1). Lineage (GTDB taxonomy): Bacteria > Pseudomonadota > Alphaproteobacteria > Micavibrionales > Micavibrionaceae > UM-FILTER-47-13. The sequence goes on along the minus strand of CBDUPU010000156.1, from coordinate 4,671 downwards.
GATGATTAAAGATCTTAATATTGCAATCGAAGAGGGGTGCGCTAACGGGGCCAGCCTTGATGTGACCAGTGAAATTCTGGGATTGCAGGATAAAGGCTGCGGCGGGCTTGATACCAGCGCATTGATCAAGCGGTTGATTTCCAAATCAGGCGACTGATTTCTTTTCCTTGGCTTTCTGGGCTTGCCAGCTTGTCTCCATATCTTCCAGCGAGGCGTCTTCCAGTTTCTTGCCTTTTTGTTTAAAATCTTGCTCTATCCCTTTGAAGCGGCGTTCAAATTTATAGTTTGTGTCGCGAAGGGACGTTTCGCAATCAACGCCGAGCATACGGCCGTAATTGACGACGCAGAACATCAGATCACCGATTTCTTCATGGATTTCATTTTCGTTCTTGGCTGCCATCGCTTCGCGGAGTTCCTGAATTTCCTCTTCTAGCTTATCCAGAACATCAATCGCTTCCGGCCATTCGAAACCGACGCGGGCCGCGCGTTTTTGCAGTTTTTGTGCTCGCAGTATGGCCGGCAGGTTACGCGGGACATCGTCCAGCAGGCTTTCGAGCGCTTGCTTGCGGGATTCAGCCGCTTTGCGTTCTTCCCAAATGCGGCCCTCAACATCCTTGGCGCCGGCAGCGGTTTCGTCGCCAAAAACGTGCGGGTGGCGGTGTGTCATTTTATCGGTAACGTGGCGCGCAACATCATCAAACGTAAACAGGCCTTTTTCTTTTGCAATTTGCGAATGGAATACGACTTGGAGAAGCAAATCGCCAAGTTCGTCCTTTAAATCGTCCATATTATCGCGCTCAATTGCGTCCGCGACTTCATAAGCCTCTTCGATTGTATAGGGGGCGATGGAAGCGAAATCCTGCTCTAAGTCCCATGGGCAGCCATTTTCCGGATCGCGTAGCCGCGCCATAAGGTTGAGAAGTCCGGCGGTTGCGTCATTGTTAGTCATTTCGCCTATCCATTTGTGCTTGTTGGTACGTGTTTTGCTCTTCCAGAGAACAAAAGTTTGTTTGGAACAGTATTAGCATTAGAGCGTTGGCGAGCCTGAATTGCAAGCAGGTGGCGATGCTTTTGTGCGCCCATACATAAGGAGATACAATATGAGGCGCGTTTTTCTGGTTTTTTTCCTTGCCGTATGTTTGTCGTCTGGCGCATCAGGGGCGGCCGAGTTTATTGGTTCCGGCGCAGCGGCTGAGTTGCCGATCTCTGTTAAGATCCTGGATTTCAAGACAACGCAGAAACTATGTGGTTCAGCAAGGCCGCCAGCCTGGTGTCCCGCGCACTTGCTGCGTGATCATTCTGAGAAAGAGGATGAAAAAGGTGGCTTTGCAGATGACGGTTTGCCGGGCGTTTATAGCAGCGGATCAATGGTGGAAGTTCATTATAGCGCAGTGTTTGAGTAGCTGGCTGACGATGCTGGATGGGGGTTATTTTGTGACAACCAAATGTGTGATAATGTATATTATGGAAAATATAATGTGGTTTTAAAGAGGGGGCTATTCATTGGATTTTCAGCGCGGCAATGTTTAGAATAAAGATATGTTCTAAACATTGCGCCACTTAGTCCCGTTGCTTAAACATTGTCTCATACTTGCTGTCGTACTTCTTGCTATTCAGCCTGTGTATTCACAGGCTGATAATGGTGTTTCTATCGAACGTTTAGAAGCTGCGGCCAAAGCGCTTGATCCAGAGGCGCTATATAAGCTTGGTGATCATTATTATCATGGCATTGGTGTCAGGCAGGATTTTGCGCAAGCACACCGTTTGTGGAAACGTGCATATGATTTATACAAGCTTGAGGAAGCTGCGCATGGGCTTGGCCTGTTATTCTTTGCCGGCCGTGGCGTTGAGCAGGATTATAAGTCGGCCCTGAGCTGGTTTAAAAAAGCTGCTGCAAAGGATTATAGCTCTTCTTTCAGTTATATCGGCATGATCTATTATCAGGCGCTTGGCGTACCACAGGATGTCGGGCTGGCATATGACTGGTATTTTCGCGGTGCTGAGCTTAACGATGCTGAATCTTTATATAGTCTCGGGCTTCTTTTTTATCTGGGCGAAGGTGTTGAACAGAACTACCAGAATGCGCTGGCCTTATGGGAGAAAGTCGCAAAGCGCCATGACGGCGCGTTAAATGGTATTGGTTATATTTATCTTTACGGCCTTGGTACAGATGTGAATTATGAAAAAGCCGCCACGTATTTCAAGACCTCAGCCGAACATGGAAACAGTGAGGGTCTGTTTAATATGGGCTACCTCCATGAGAATGGCTTTGGTGTAAAAAAAGACATTGAATTGGCGCGCCGTTGGTATCGACGGGCTTCGGTTCGCGGTTATCAGGAAGCCGACGAAGCGCTTGCTGCGCTGGATAATAAGAAAGCGCGTTAATACTGGTTATTCAGCTAAATGTGATCGGCAGACGCAAGCCATCATAGGCCGGCTCAAAGCCAGCCGGCAGCTCTTTTTTCAGTTCCTGATAGTCCATAAATTTTGAAAGCCCGACAATATAGACCTTTGAGGCCCCTATTTCCTTGTTTAGTTCATAAACGCGGCTAAGCGGCGCATGGGTACTATGGTCTTCCATATGGTGTCCGGCACCGTCGGCAATCCAGATGTCGATACCTTTCAAGGTTTCTATCGAATCTTGTCCCATGGTGAGCATATCGGCAGAATAGCCAATATTTCCAAAGCGGTAGCCCGTGCAGATGCAATTTCCGTGGTCTTGATGGAACGGTGTAAAGGTGATGTCGCCCAGCTTCATCTGCGAGCCATAATCGCTGTCTTTGATTATGTGCGGGTTCAGCACGCGTTTATAGATCGAAATGTCCCGAAACATGTAGTCAAAGCGCTGCTGCAGGTTCTCGATTGTCGTACGGTTGCCGTAAATGTCGATATATTTGCGCATGCGGCCGCTGATAACGCGCAATTCGTCGATGCCCTGAATGTGGTCGCTATGTTCATGTGTGTACAGGACGGCATCAATTGTATCGATGTCCATATGGTTCATTTGGGCGCGAAAATCCGGCCCGGTATCAATAACCAATGTTGTGCGATCAGAGCGGACGACGGCGCAAGGACGGTCGCGGCGGTTTTTAGGTTCAGATGGATCGCAAACGCCCCAGTCATTACCAATTGCCGGTACGCCGGAAGATACGCTGCAGCCTAAAAGTATGAACTCTGCGCTCATGGTAGCTTCGCCTGATCAAAAAGCCGGAAAAAGTTTTGTTTTGTATGGCTTGCCATTTCCTCTTCAGTCACGTCCTTAAGTTCAGCAAGCAGCTTCCCGGTGTTAACCATGAGAGCCGGTTCGTTAATTTTACCTCGGTGCGGCTCGGGTGCCAGAAACGGTGCATCGGTTTCGACAAGAAGCCTGTCCATCGGCACGTCACGGGCAAAGTCCCGCAGTTCTTCCGAGTTTTTAAAGGTCACAATGCCGGAAAAAGAAATGTAGAAGCCAAAATCCAGCGCTTCTTCGCCCAGTTGCCGGCCAGAGCTAAAGCAGTGCATGACGCCTTTAAGGTTGGTCCCCTGCCCCTCTTCCCGGATGATGCGGATTGTGTCTTCGTCGGCATCGCGGGAGTGAACGATCAGCGGCAAGCCCGTTTCTATACAGGCGCGGATATGCTTGCGGAAACTCTCTTGCTGGTCCTCAACCGGTGAGTTCTTGTAAAAGTAATCAAGACCGCTCTCGCCGATACCGACAATATTGGGATCTGATTTCGCTAGCTCTACGAGTTTTTCAAAAGATATGGCTTTTTCTTCGGCAACTCCGGCATCGTGCGGATGAGTACCTATAGTGCACCAGACATTTTCAAACTGACGGGCAACGGCGAGTACTTCCGGGAATTCGTGCGCTATGTCGCAGCAAATGGTCAGCATCGCTTCTACGCCGGCATTCTCGGCGTTTTGTACGACCGCCTCTGCGCCGCCAATATTTAGCAGGCGCTTATGTATTAAATGGCAGTGACTGTCGATCCACATATTAACCTTTCAGATACACGACGGCGATCCCGGACAGGATTAACAGGCCGCCAATTGCCGTTCCCAATGTTAGCTGCACGTCTTTTAAAATCATCCATGCAAAGATAAATGTAAAAACGGGATACGTGATTTCAATCAGGCTGGCAAGGGTCGCGTTTTTTCCTGATATGCTCATCAAAATGAAGAAGTTGCCGCCGACCGTCAGCAGCGCCGTCATAATCAGCAGTGCAAACTTTGTCTTATTTGCTGTCAGATAGTCAATGCCGGGACGCAGTTCTTGCGTCATCTGGGTAATGATAAAGTAAATCGGCAGTGATACGAGCGTCCCGATAAACATCAGGAAAGCGGGTGTCAGGCCGTCTTTCAGAAGTTTTTCTGATAGTACATAGCCCATGCCCCAAAAAAGCGATGCCGAAATCGCGTAAATGAACCAGAGATTTGCGGCCATGGTCAGGCGCTCGCCTGCTGTTGCTGCTGAGCTTCATCCATAATGCGCGGGAAGATCCCTTCCGGCTTGTCGATCGGGGTGTTGCCTGCCAGCGCATGTTCCGGCGCGATAAAGGAAAAGTCGCGCTTATCGGCGGGCACTTTTAGCTGGTCGAGCATTTTGTTCGCTCCGTCTGGCGTAACTGGCAGCATCATCAGGGCGAGACAACGAATTGTTTCGGCCAGGACGTACAGGACGGTTGCCAT
>CBDUPU010000155.1:0-5966 GCA_965369185.1 uncultured Rhodospirillales bacterium | reverse complement strand
CCCGGCCCAGTCAATGTTCGTCAAGCGCCGCCGGAAAATGCCAGCTACGCGGATTATTATGAAGATGCGCGCCGCGCCTATAAAGACGAAGCCGGCGTTTCATTCCCCAAACTCGAGAACCGGAATATCCTGCGCATTCAGGGACTGACCCCGATCGCTAATGTCCGCCAGATTGACGCGAGCGCCCAGAGCCTGAAAGTACCTTCTTTACACTTTGACGGTCTTGTTGCGCCGCGCCTTGCATATTTCAATGACAAAGAGCCGCTGACCGGTCTTGTGCTGCCAGCAGATTACTGCCCGCAGGAATTGACGGAAGGCAAGCCAATCCGGTTCCGTGAAATGCAAGCGGCCATGGGCTCGAAAATGGATGGCGAGGAAGGTCTTGAAACAGGCCATAGCTACGAAACAACCTTGAAAAAGGTTCGCCGCATGACGGTCGGAGAACTGCTTGAGGCGGTTAGCAATAAAAGCCTTACCGATAAGCACGCGCAGCGTTGTGGCTATGCAAGCGCGTATGATTTATGGGAGAAGGTGAACGAGTCATTCCTGAACCGCGAATCTCCTGATGTGGCAGCGGAAGAAATATTGCTGCTGGAGTTTGCGCCCGTTGATAAGAAAAGCTGGGCCTACTTCAATCCGTCGCAAGCTCCGAAAGCAGCTTTTGTCCATAACGGCAAACCGGTTTCGCCTTCTGCGTATCGGGCCGGCGCATCGAATGACAATAAACGCGGGGGTGCTGCGGACGATAAAGCGCCGCATACAGCAAAGCCAAACGGCCCTGCACCTAAATAAGTAACTTTGCAGTATTTGCTACGGCCTAGCTGTCATACAGCGTAAATACCTTGACCTTTTCGTCACGGCCTCGAACTTCCTGCTCGCCCATCGGCTTAAGCAGGGCTTTCCATGATTGGTTCAGGGACTGGACGACCTCGGCAGAAAGAAGAATATGCGTGTCCAGCGCCTTGTTCATTTGCTCCAGCCGTGCCGCAGTATTGACGACATCGCCATAAAGCCCCAAAAACAATTTTTCTTCGCCGATCTGGCTGATTACTACTGTCCCAGCGTGAATACCGATACGGAAATCGGGTGTCAGACCATAACGCTTCCAGTATTCGGCCTTTGTTTTTTTTGCCTTGAAATGCGCGCGCAAAGCGTGAACGGCGGAAAGCGCACTATTTGCCTTGTCCCGTGGCCACAATACAACCAGACCGTCCCCGGTATAGTTCAAAATATCACCGCCATTAACCCGGAATATAAAGCCGCAATCTGAAATAAAGCGGGCAACCAGATCCATGCTTTGTTTGGCCTCCAGCTTCTCCGCCATTGTTGAGGAGCCGACCATGTCGAGAAACAGTACAATACTGTTTCTCTCCTGTGGCTTGTGATAGGTGCCAAGCACAAAGTCCACAAAGTGCTTCGGGCCGATCATATCAATTACCCGTACGAGCCCGACAGAGATGGTTGGAACGATAATCGACACTGCTGCGAGCGTTTGAAAGAACGTATAAGAACTTGCGTCGGCTGTCGTGTCCCACGCTGTCACGCCCTTGGTTACAAGAAAGCAGAAGCCCATAGACATGGCCATAAACGCCCCATAGGCAACGAGCTGCTCTATAGGATTTATTTTTCTGACTTTTTTGCCAAAGTTACTTTTGCCGATTTCAATGTAGCCAAGCCAGCACAGGCTATACAGGCACCAGTAAATGATTAGCGGTTTGGAGATTGTTATCAGTTCCGGATTGGCAAGGTACACAATAAGGCCCATAGAGCCTGTCATAACGAAGAATACGATCAGGTATTTCGCATACATGGCCAAGGCAAATGCTGCGACCAGCGCACATTCGCTCCAGTAAACATACATGGCATCACGAAACTCCCAAATTCCGGCCAGCGCGGCCAAAACAGGCAGAACGTTTGCTCCTAAAAGCCCGTAAAACCAAATATTTTTATTTTTTTTCTGAAACATAGCGACTCGCCCCTGAATTGCAAAAATAATACAGAAAATAAGGCTTTAGGAGAAGGGCGAATAAATAATGCGTGATATCGCTCTGAATAACTCGTTACAAGGCCGCTTGTGAAAAATCGGCGCAATTAGAATCTTTCGGCTGCACGCATTGCGTGCTAACGAGTGATTGCGTAATACAGAGATAGAAGAAAGAATGCGCTTCTGGCGGCTTGATGAAAGTGGCTCCCCGGGCCGGATTCGAACCAGCGACCGATCGATTAACAGTCGATTGCTCTACCGCTGAGCTACCGGGGAATACCGTGGGCTTTTATGCCGACTTCGGTTGAGCTTGTCAAGTTCAGTTTAAGCTAATTTGTGCAGTTTTTTACTCTCAACGATCAGGGCGCGGCACGTCAATTGCTGTAAGCCTTGTGTAAAGTGACTTTCCCTGTAGTTTTTCGACGGCGCAAAGCAGTTGATAATCGATCTGTCCGTCTATCGTCATGGCGTCAGGGTCTGGATGGAATGAGTATGACAGCAATGACGGCCTGCAAATTTGCGTGGTTAGCCGTGCGTCCGATTCTGTGCCTGGGTTTGCCAGTGAGTTTTCGTAGTCTGCTTCTCGTTTGAAGCTCCGGTCGGATTCGTCGGCCGGTATGAACTTTATGTCCGGCGTAATACCGCGCCCCTGTATGGAATCGCCAGAGGGCGTAAAGTAATGCGCCGTGGTAAGAGCAAGGGCACCGCCATTGAAAAGTGGGAAAATCGTTTGCACTGAGCCTTTACCAAAGCTTCGCGTCCCTAAAATGATCGCCCGCCCATGATCTTGCAGTGCACCCGCCAGAATTTCCGCTGCTGAAGCGGTACCTTCATTTATAAGTATAATAATAGGTTTTCTGTCGCTAATATCGCCGTAATAGGCACTGTAAGACTGGTTGTTATTGCGGCTTTCGCCATCACCACCTCGTGCCTTGCCAACAGAGACAATCTCGCCGTCATCAAGAAAGTCGTCCGCTACATCAATTGCCTGCAACAAAAGACCGCCTGGATTGTTGCGCAAATCAATGACATAGCCGCGTGCTCTGTCGCCTAGATCGGTCCTAAGCTGAACAAATTCTGAAAACAGGCTGTTTTCTGTCTCGCCGTTAAATGCAGATATCCGTATATAGCCGACATCATTGCCGATGACGGCGCTTTTCACGGTAGAGAGTTTTATTGTGTCACGGGTGAGGGTGAGCGTTCTAGCTACTGACTCTCCCTCGCGCTGGAGTGTAAGAGTGACCTGCGACCCGGGCGCGCCCCGCATTTGTGAAATAACATCCTCTAGCGATTCATTTCTTAGGGAGCGGCCATTTAGATGCATAATAATGTCACCGGGTTTCATGCCGGCCCGAGCGGCCGGCGTGTCGTCAATTGGCGTAATGACTCGGATGTAAGAACTGTCTTTATCTTTTGCGACTTCAATTCCGACACCGTCAAAGCGGCCGTTAAGCTGTTCCTCGCTCATTTGGCTGTATTCTTCCGGCGGCAGGTAACGTGAGTGCGCATCAAGAGAGGCGAGCAGTTCGTCTATTGACTTGCCGCGAAGACTGGCAGGCGAGGGGCTTGAAACATGATATGCGACAGCTTTGTTAAAGATATCACTTAAAACGGGGTCGGGCTCCTGCGAGACCACGTTATAGGTGCAGGCTGACAAGGCGCCAACAGTACTGGCGAGGAATGCAGCCTTTAAAAAGCGACTACCGGATTTCATGGGGTCCTAAAAAAATGGAGGCACGGGCCGGAATCGAACCGGCATACGAGGATTTGCAGTCCCCTACATAGCCATTCTGCCACCGCGCCTCATCATAAACTGCCTATAGCGGCCAAAATGCTGAATAGAGTTAGCACTTCTTGAAACAGAAATCCAGTGTTCGCTGGCAGTTTTTTGATATCTCGAAAATACTGGTCAAAACAAGGAGTATGCTGTATCAAAGGAGACAGATACAACCCGTTTCGCGTTAAATGGTCACGCATGAAAAATTACGCGCAAGCCCGCAAAAATATGATCGATTGCCAACTGGAGCCTAACGGCATTACCGTACCGGAAATCCTGTCGGCATTTGAAACCGTTCCCAGAGAAAAGTTTCTTCCTAAGGAGAAGCAAGGTCTGGCCTATCTTGACGAAGATATGTTTGTCGCCGAAGGGCAGTTTTTGCTGGAGCCCGTCGTTTTTGGCCGCATGATTCAGGCCGCCCGCCCGGGGCCGGATGACGCTGTCCTTAATATTGGTGACGACACTGGTTATTCCTCTGCTGTGTTATCGAACCTGGTTTCCACGGTCGTTACACTAGAAGCGATTCCCGGCACCCTCGACAGGGCGCGCAAGATCTGGGATGAAGGAGATTATTGTAACATTGCCGTTATTAGCGGAAAGGAACGGGAAGGCTGCCCTGCGCACGCCCCGTATAACCTGATCTTTATCAACGGCGCGGTTTCACATGTTCCCGAAGCTCTTCTGAAGCAACTTGCCCCGCACAGTTATCTCGTCTGCGTACTGCGTGAAAAGCCGCAAAGCTGCGGTCAAATTGTAGTCATTGAAAAAATAGACGATGGTAAATACTCCACACGCCGTCTCTACGATGCCTCGACTCCTTACGCTACCGGCTTCGAGCCCGCCGAAACATTCTCTTTTTGATTCGCTCCTTCAGCAACTGGATCAAATATGCACATAAGAAAACTTGCCGTATTGGCCACACTTGTGGCTGCCTGCACCATAACATCAGTACCGCAAACCGGCGCGGCTGAGAATGCGGTCACTGTGCCCGTCATACAGGAAAAGCCTGTCGATATACGAAATGTTCTGAAATGGGCATATAATTCCAATCCGGCGCTGCTCGCCGCACGGGCAGAGCTTAAAGCGGTGCAGGAAGAAATGCCGCAGGCACTGTCGGGGTGGAAGCCGTCCGTTGATGCAAACGGAACAATCAGCAACGCAGACATTGAAGGCAGTAATTTCGGTGGTACCGGTACGACCTCCAAGGACATTGGCCTTGCCTTTAACCAGCCGCTATATCGCGGGGGGCAGACTTTTGCCGCTGTTGATGAGGCGCGTAATACAATTTTCGCCCAGCGCGCTGTATTAAGTGCGGTAGAGCAGCGGTTTCTTCTAGATGTTACGACGGCCTACATGGATGTTGTACGCGACCGGGCCCTGCTGGATTTAAGCGCAAATAACGAAAAAGTCCTCGAGAACGAGCTGGAGGCCACCAGCACACGGTTTGAAGTCGGTGAACTAACGCGTACGGACGTTTCTCAGGCAAAGGCGCGTCTCGCAGAATCGCGTTCGCGGCGGATCAGCGCAATGGGGAATTTACAAGCCAGCCTTGCGACATACGAGCAGTTCGTCGGTCGCCCCGCCGGCTTACTTGGCTACCCGCAGCTGAAATTCCCGATACCTGAAACATTGAGCGATGCCATTACTTTTGCGATTGAACACAACCCGAATATTGCCGCGTCACAATACACTCACGAATCAGCGCAGGACGGCATTCGAAAGACTTTCGGGGAATTACTCCCGCAACTGGCTTTGTTCGGCAACTGGGATCGTAGTTATGACCCGCAGCCGGGCTTGCTCGATAAAAGCACGACGCGCACAGTGGGTATTACGGCGACGATTCCCTTATACGAAGCTGGCGGTACGCGCTCCAGAGTGCGTCAGGCAAAGCATGTTGCGAATCAAAGGCTGCTCGAGACGATGGAGGTTGAGCGCTCCGTACGCCAGCAAGTGATTTCAAATTGGGAAAATTTGCGAACCGCAGAGGCCGAAATCGAATCCCGCAAGGCGCAGGTCGATGCGGCGGAAATCGCGAGTCAGGGGGTGAAAGAGGAGGCCGCGCTTGGCTCGCGCACCGTCCTTGACGTTCTGGACGCAGACCAGGAACTGCTGGACGCGAGGGTCGCTTTGGTGACGGCAAGGCGTAATGAGGTTGTCGCACAATTTTCACTGGCGGCGACTTTAGGCCTGTTAACACCGGAACAG
>CBDUPU010000154.1:0-6030 GCA_965369185.1 uncultured Rhodospirillales bacterium | reverse complement strand
ATCTTCCGGATCAGTTACCTGCGCCAGCATCTCACCGGCATCCTTGGCATGAATAATATCGTCCTCAAGAATGGCCTTTTGCTGCAACGAAAACGGCACGCTCTTGAGGTATTTATCCATAAATGCCTCTTCCTGCTTGTCGATCTTGCCGTCCGCATGGGCAATCGCGAAAATCGCCCGCCACATATAAAAGCGGCTTTTACTGACGCCCTCGGCCGTGGTTTTCGTTTCGGTTTCAGCCGCGCTCATCGTTGATCGCTCCTGTTCATCATCCCTTTCAAAAAGCTCATCAGCCCCGGCATGGAACCTGCCTCGTCTTGCAGACCCCGCCCCTCGGCATTACGCCGTATTTCGAACGCAGCGCGCGACTTCTGTAGTTCAAGCTCAAGACGCTCAAGGTTAAACTGGTCAAGATGCTCGCTTTTAAGGCGCTCCTTGATTTCCTGCTCCTGCGCATCACAATCGCCATCACGCCAGCATAGCTCCCGCGCAAACTGGAAAAACAGCCCGCGATCTTCAAGGTCGGCAATTCTGGCAAACAGCGCATAAAGATCCTGCGCATCATCCATGTCTTGCCGCATCCGCAGCTTTTGCTCTGCGGAAAACGGCACAGCGGCGAGATACCCTTCCATAAAGGCGCGCTCTTCGCCGGAAACAATTTTGTCGGCATGGGCCATCGCAAAAACGGCCCGCCACATATTAAACCTGCTATTGCTGACACAATCACTCACCGCCGTGTCACATAACAGCGCATCATTTATAGCCGCATTCATCAAATTAAGTTCCCCCTTTTGTCGCCCCTATTTCACACTACAGACTTGAATATCTTACCCTTAAAAGGTTACTTAAAACTTATGAGCTCGCGTTACACTGCATTCCTTTTGTCACCGGAAACGAAACAGGCGCTGATCGCCAGATTCCCGCCTGCCTACCCGCAGCTTAAAGCCGACCACATCACCTATCGTTATGGCGGTGATGACTTCGAGGACTTGTTCCATCCCGAAAAAATCGAGATCACCGGCATCGCGGATGACGGCAACGGAATACAGGCACTGATCGTCAAGGTCGATGGCGCGCATTACAAACCGGACGGGCGCCCTTACCACCTCACATGGTCGCTTGACTCGGCACAAAAAGCACCGGACATTTACACCGAAAAAGGCAACTACCGCCCTGTCCACGCCAATGATCTGGTCGCCCGCATTTTAGGCGGCACGCCTGCGCCCGGCGACAGCTTCACCCCGATCGACCCGCCGCTGGAAATAAAAGCCGTCCCCGCGCACATTGAAAAAGACAATCAGGGTCACACAACCAGAACCTTGCTGCCCGCCCCGCATAACCGCGAAAAAAACAACAGCGCCCCGCCGCCGCCCAAAAACCCGTCCCGCTAAAAATGTTCTTTATTTGCTCAAAATATCTGCTATATTAAAAAGAACAAATCATGAACATATAGCAATAGTAAAGGGCGCCGCCCATGCAACCCGAGAGCCAGTTAAAATGGCTGTTCCTCGACCTGAACAGCTATTTCGCCAGTGTCGAACAACAGGAAAACCCCGCCCTGCGTGGCAAGCCGGTGGCGGTGGTGCCGATGCTCACCGATTCCACCTGCGCCATCGCCGCCAGTTACGAAGCCAAGGCCTACGGGGTCAAGACCGGCACCAAAATTTACGATGCCAAAAAAATGTGCCCCGGCCTGCGCTGCGTTCTGGCGCGGCACAATAAATATGTTGATTACCACCACCGCATTCTCGAAGAAGTCGTGCGCCATGTGCCGATCAAAAAAGTCTGGTCGATTGACGAGCTTTCCAGCCAGCTTCCCGAACGCTTCCGCAACCGCGAGGCGGCCATCGCCGTTGCCAACCGGATTAAGGAAGGCATCTGGCACAATGTCGGCCCGGCAATCAGCTGTTCGATCGGCTTTGCCCCCAACAGCTTCCTTGCCAAGGTCGCCACTGATATGGAGAAACCGAACGGGCTGGTGATCCTTGCGCCGGACGAACTGCCGGGGCGGCTGTTTGATCTGGAACTGATGGACCTGCCCGGCATCAATGTCCGCATGAGTGAACGGCTACGCCGCGGCGGTATCACCACGGTCGAACAGCTCTGGCACGCCCAGCCCAAACAGGTGCGCATGATCTGGGGCGGCGTTGGCGGCGAGCGCTTCTGGTACAATCTGCGCGGCTACGAAGTCCCTGACCTGAAAACCAAAACCAGCGTCATCGGCCACTCCCGCGTCCTCGACCCGTCCCTGCGCGCGCCGGATCAGGCAAAACAGGTGGCGCGCCGCCTGACAATCAAGGCCGCGACCCGCCTGCGCCGCAGTGAATTTTACGCCTCGCGCTTTGCCCTAAGCATCCGCACCACCGAAGGCGAGCGCTGGGCGGCGGAAGCGCGCCTGTCTCCGGCGCAGGATAATTTCACCTTCCTCAAGTCGCTCGATGAAATGTGGCAGGCAATGCTGTGGGACTGCCGCCCTTCCCGGCTGAAAAAAGTGTCCGTCACCCTGACCGGCCTGTGCCGCCGTCAGGAAATCACCCCGGACCTGTTCGACACTAATTCCGACTCCTATCAACGGCTGCAACAGCGCCATGAAAAACTCTCTGCCGTCATGGACACGCTGAACAAAAAATACGGCTCAGAAACCGTCCAGCTTGGCGTTAGTCCGAAAACCAAAGCCGGATTCGTCGGCACAAAAATCGCCTTTTCCCGCATTCCCGACAAGGAAGAATTTTCAGAATAATTGCGCCCAACAGAAAACTCGGCTAAAGAAAAGCGCTTGCAAAAAATAACGGCCAGGAAGCCAAAGATGAAACCGCAAACCACGACAATTGCCGTCCTGATCGAAGATGGCGCAACCGCGCGCTACCTGATGGAGCAGCTAAGCCGGACCTTTAACCAAAGCGCCCGCGTCATTGCGATTTCCAGCAACGATATCCGCCGGAACAACATTCTGGACCGTACCGACACGCTGTTCATCCCCGGCGTTCGCCGCGCCAGCCAAGCCTACCGCGAAAATCTCGGCGCTGAAGGCGGCAGGATGATTAAGGACTGGGTACGAAAAGGCGGAACGGTCGTTGGCCTGTGTCAGGGCGGCTACCTGCTGACCGAGTGCTTTCATTACAACGACAAATATTCCGGCCGCACCCGCATCATCCGTCCCACTACCGGCATATTCGAGGGCATCGCCCACGGCCCGATCCGCGAATATACCAACCTGTAGGATCTGGAAAACCCGTTTGCCGACCACGCCGTTGCAAAACTCGCCTTTAACGACGCGGCAACAGGCGCCGCCTGCTACGCCCACGGCCCATGGCTGGAGCTTTCAGACAATGCTGACCCGGCAGAATACCGCATTATCGCCCGCTATGCCGATATTCCCGGAAGTCCGGTCGCAATGGCAGCGCGGCAATACGGCAAGGGCAAGGCCGTTTTTTCCGGTGTCGTTCCTGAAATCAGCGGCATAGAGCTTTCCAAGACCGATGACCGGCTGCTGCCGCAAAACACGAAAATCGCAGCCCATTTGCGCACCGGCCTCCGCTTTGCCCGCGACCTCGCCGCACACGAGCCGCAACGGGAGCTGACATGGAAACGCCTGATGGCAGAGATCAGGCCGCTTTAAAATCTAAAAAATTTTGATTGGCGGGGCAGTCCAGCGCATTTTCTTTATGAAGATATCGCAACTGGCGCTCCAGCGCTTGAACGAGCTTGAAACTATTCGGGAAATGCTTGCCAAGTCCTACAGGCCGGTCTCCTTGCGCCTCCACCCATAGTTCCGCGAACACCTCCCTGCGTGCAGCGCGCCAGTCTTTCTTTTGTCCCTGCATCGCAGTTCCATTATGCTTTTCCGGCATATAATAAGCCAGCCGCCGCAATTCAGCGTCGCTTGGCGGATTGATGGCAAGCCTGTCAAAATCGGCACGCAGCGCCACAAGATAATTATCGGTATCAGTAAAACGGGAACGTGTATTCTCGGCTCCCAGCTCCCCTAAAATGTCATCAATGAAATGCCCGATCTCGTGGTGCAACGTACGCATTTTACTGCCAAAGACCGGCTTATAGCCGTGAACGACCGGCTTACCGTTTCTTTCCTCTATCTGCGATGCGATCTGAAAAGTCAAAAACAGCCGTTTCTCATTGCCGATATAAAGCCCGATATACAAATTGTGATAAGGAAAGTCCCCATGCTCGTCCTGATGATCCCTATATTTCGGCAGAGCTTCCACCAACGATTTCGAGGTAAAGATCAACATCGCACCCTGCTTGTACAAAAGATCCGTGACATACTCGGGAATCTCTTCGACAAGCTGACGCGCCGTTTGCCGTTCTCCCGCACTTAAAGCCGGGGAATAAATCACCATGCGCCGCGCGTCTGAACTGTTATGAAATTCAGGAGATGTCCGGCGATCAGGTGTTTTAATATTCCCGGCGCGCATTTCGTCCCGCTCCGAACATAGCGCACCGTAAGTTTCTGCGAAGGCATTACGGTTAAATTCCGGGGACAGATTCCCGGGCGCGCCTGAATCACTGTCGCTGATACATGATGAAACGCACGAAGCCAGAAAAAGCGGCAATAGAGGCTTGAGCCAAGAGCCTTTTGTCACGAAATATCTCCCCATTTTTCAAGGCCATAATGAATAGACCCTGCATTTTTTATGCGCTCATATAACGAAATTTACAAAGATATGGCAAGTAACTTTAATTCGCTTCAAAATCCTTTGTTTTCCAGATCTGAATTTGCTACACCCATCGTCATGAGCAAAAAACCTGTACACATTATCGGCGGCGGCCTTGCCGGGTCTGAAGCCGCATGGCAAGCGGCGCAAATGGGCGTGCCGGTCATCCTGCACGAAATGCGCCCCGACGTGGAAACCGCAGCGCATAAAACCGACGGGCTGGCCGAGCTGGTCTGCTCCAACTCTTTCCGCTCCGACGATGCCGAAAACAATGCGGTCGGCCTGCTGCACGAAGAAATGCGCCGCTGCAACTCGCTGATTATGCGAGAAGGCGATAAGGCCGCCGTTCCTGCAGGCGGCGCACTTGCCGTGGACCGCGATGTCTTTTCCGCAGGCGTCACTGCGGCGCTTGAAGCGCACGAGCTCATCACCATCGAGCGCGGCGAAATTGCCGGTCTGCCGCCCGAAGATTGGGACAACGTCATTATCGCCACCGGTCCGCTCACTTCCGCGCCCCTCGCCGAAGCGATCCGCGCCCTATCAGGTGAAGAGGAACTGGCCTTTTTCGACGCCATCGCCCCGATTGTCTATAAAGACAGCATCAATATGGACGTCGCATGGTTCCAGTCGCGCTACGATAAAGTCGGCCCGCACGGCACCGGCAAGGATTACATCAATTGCCCGATGGATCAGGAACAATACGAAGCCTTTATCCATGCCCTGCTGACCAGCGAAAAAACCGAATTTAAAGACTGGGAAAAAGACACGCCCTACTTCGAAGGCTGCATGCCTATTGAGGTTATGGCCTCTCGCGGCATCGAAACGCTACGTTTCGGACCAATGAAGCCGGTCGGTCTTGCCAACCCGCACAAAGACGGTGAACGCCCTTACGCGGTGGTTCAGCTGCGCCAGGATAACGCCTTGGGAACGCTATATAATATGGTTGGCTTCCAGACCAAAACGAAATATGGCGCCCAGACAGAGATCCTGCGCATGATCCCCGGCCTCGAAAACGCCACTTTCGCGCGCCTTGGCGGCCTGCACCGCAACACTTTCATAAATTCGCCCAAGCTGCTCGACAGTACGCTGCGCCTGAAAGCCATGCCGCGCCTGCGCTTTGCCGGACAAATCACAGGATGCGAAGGCTATGTCGAAAGCGCCTCTGTCGGCATTATGGCCGGGCGCTTTGCCGCGGGAGAACGCCTCGGCACGCCCGTTCAGGCACCGCCCGCCATCACAGCGATGGGCGCGCTGCTCGGACACATTACCGGCGGCGCCGATGCCGAAACGTTCCAGCCAATGAACGTCAATTTCGGCCTGTTCCCGCCGCTTGAAGGCAAATTCCGCAAAAAAGACC
>CBDUPU010000153.1:0-6033 GCA_965369185.1 uncultured Rhodospirillales bacterium | reverse complement strand
CCTGATTGAGGAAGGCGTCATTGATGGGGACAGGCATTATGCTGTATGGCGCGACCCATTTCCGAAGCCTTGTTATCTGTTCGCGCTTGTCGCCGGCGATCTTGTCTATATCGAGGATTATTTCAAGACCATGTCCGGCCGCGAGGTCATGCTGCGCATTTATGTTCGTGAGGGCGATCAGGAGCAGTGTTACTGGGCTATGGAATGCCTGAAAAACTCTATGAAGTGGGACGAGGATGCTTATGGCAGGGAATACGAGCTGGACCGCTTCAACATTGTCGCCGTGAGCGACTTTAATATGGGGGCGATGGAAAATACTTCGCTCAACATCTTTAATACGGCGCTTGTGCTGGCTCACCCCGAAACGGCGACGGATGCGGATTTCGAGCGAGTCGAGAGCGTGATCGGCCACGAGTATTTTCACAACTGGACCGGTAACCGCGTCACTTGCCGCGACTGGTTCCAGCTTTCGCTGAAAGAAGGCCTGACCGTATTCCGCGACCAGACCTTTAGCGCAGACCTTAATTCACGTGACGTTCAGCGCATTGCTGATGTGTCGGCGCTACGGCGTTTGCAGTTCCCTGAGGATGCCGGCCCCCTCGCCCATCCTGTGCGTCCTGATAATTATATCGAGATCAATAACTTCTATACCGTCACCGTCTATGAAAAGGGCGCAGAAGTGATCCGGATGCAGCACACGTTGCTGGGTGAAGAGAATTACCGCAAGGCAACCGACCTGTATTTCCAGCGCCATGACGGACAAGCCGTTACATGCGAAGACTTTGTGAAATGCATGGAAGATGCTTCCGGGCGCGACCTGACACAATTCTTCCGCTGGTATCAGCAAGCCGGTACACCGACATTAAAGGCCAAGGGAGAGTATGATGCGGAGACGCGCACTTACACGCTGCATCTGACCCAGATCGTACCGCCGACGCCGGGACAGCCGGAGAAAAAGCCGATGCATATTCCTGTGCGGGTCGGGCTGGTCGGGCCGAACGGTAATGACATGGCAGAGGAGCTTCTGGAGCTTACGGAAGGCTCGCAAAGTTTCACATTCGAGAACATTCCGTCCAAGCCGGTCCCGTCTATTCTGCGCGGCTTTTCAGCTCCCGTTAAGTTGGAGAGCGACCTCAGCGAAGAAGATCTTCGCTTCCTGATGGTCAACGATAATGACGGTTTTAACCGCTGGGAAGCCGGCCAGACTTATGCGCTGCGCATGATCAACGAAATGCTGGACCGTAAAGAGCAAGGCTACGAGGCAATGGTGTGGCCGGAGTTCCTGGATAGTTACAGCACGCTACTGGATCAGGCTTTTAGTCCTGATGTCGATAAGGCGCTGTTGGCGCAGTCTCTGGCGCTTCCTGATGTGTCATTTATCGGCCAGTTCCGACGTCATGTGGATCCGCAGGCGATTTATGAAGTGCGCGAGTCCATTCTTGCTGCAATTGCGGAGCAAGAACGTGACAAGCTGGAGAAAATCTATAACGCCAACCGCAGCGCTTCAGTGTTTAGTGGCGCGTTTGAAGCAAGAGCGCAGAGAAGCCTGCAAAACATTGTTCTTCGTCTACTATGCAAGGACAAAAAAGCCCCGGCGTTCGGTATTGCAAAGGCTCAGTATGACAGTGCGAACAATATGACCGACCGTGTGGCCGCACTGACAATCCTGGCTGACACGACAACACCGGAGCGTGATGCGGCATTTGCGGACTTTTACGACCGGTTCAAGGCGTATCTGCTTGTTGTCGATAAATGGTTCTCGCTGCAGGCAATGGCGGTGCGTCCGCAAATTATGGATGACATTAACAGCCTGAAAGCGCATCCGGACTTCACCATGAAGAACCCCAACCGCGTCAGGTCGCTTTATTCCGCCTTTGCAATGAACAATCCTGTTTGCTTCCATGACGAAAGCGGCGCCGGATATACGTTCCTTGCCGATGCGGTTATGGAGCTGAACCAGATTAATCCGCAGATAGCCTCGCGGCTTCTAACCCCGCTGCGGGAGTGGCGGCGCTATACGGCCGATCGTCAGGACAAGATGAAGGCAGAATTGCAGCGCATTGCAGATTTGCCCGACTTGTCTGCGGACGTGTTCGAGGTGGTCAGCAAGACGCTTGCCTGAAGCCATATGCCTGTAAAGACCGCGCAGAAGTCACGCCCTGATTTTTCCTTGGAAAAAAGCTGCCAAGGCATTGTTTGCGGTATAGATGAGGTAGGCCGCGGGCCTCTTGCCGGGCCGGTTATGGCGGCGTGCGCATATGTTCCGGAGAGTGCAAGGCGGCGCCACTTCCTGCGTGATGTCAATGACAGCAAAAAACTCACACTGAAAAAGCGCGAGCAGCTGTATGAGGTCATCAGGGAGAATTGTCATTACGGGTTTGGCACGGTATCTCCAGCAGAGATTGATGAGCTAAACATCCATCACGCAACGCTATTGGCCATGCGGCGTGCCTACGAAGATATGCAGAAAGCGTTCGGGGCAAGGCCGGAGCTTGCCCTTGTGGACGGGAAATTTGCCCCTAATATTGATTGCAACTGTCAGACAGTCACGAAAGGCGATAGCGTATCCTTGTCAATTGCCGCAGCCTCCATTCTGGCAAAAGTAAAGCGGGATCGTTTTATGGCTCGGCTGCATGAGGAGCATCCCCATTATGGCTGGGCGACCAACGCGGGATACGGCACGGCAGAGCATCTGGCCGGTATTCAAAGCCATGGCGTAACGGAATATCATCGGAAATCATTTGCGCCTGTCCGGCTTGCGCTGAGTGAGTCTGAAAGCCGCTTAGAGAGAATATAGGCTGTGAAATCCGTTAGGGAATCGACGGAAACCATTGACTCTTCATAAAGAATCGCGATTTTTTGCTTGACGGCGAATCGGCTTTGACTCATGATACCCTTCTGTGGATAAGTCAGGGGATAAATATGACCGGTGCGAAAAAACAGGATTTGAACACGATTCATCAAGGCGATTGCGCAGAGATCATGCGCAGTCTGCCAAAAGAGAGTGTCGATACGGTTTTTGCCGATCCACCATACAATCTCCAGCTTAATGGCGACCTTCACCGCCCCAATAACAGCCTTGTTGATGCTGTTGATGATTCATGGGACCAGTTTGAAAGCATGAAGGCCTATGATGATTTTACAGCTGATTGGCTCTCTGCTGCGCGCCAGACGCTTAAGCCTGATGGTTCCTTGTGGGTCATTGGTTCATATCATAATATTTTCCGGGTCGGTTCTATCTTGCAGGATCTTGGTTTCTGGATTTTGAACGATATCATCTGGCGTAAAAGTAACCCGATGCCGAATTTCCGCGGCCGCAGGTTTACGAATGCGCACGAAACCCTGATCTGGGCCGGCAAATCAAAAGATTCAAAGTACCGCTTTAATTACGACGCGATGAAGGCGCTTAACGAAGACCTTCAAATGCGTAGCGACTGGTTTATACCGCTATGCACAGGTAATGAGAGGCTAAAGGATGATGAGGGGCAGAAACTGCACCCGACGCAAAAGCCTGAAGCCCTGCTT
The DNA here is from genome assembly GCA_965369185.1 of uncultured Rhodospirillales bacterium. Classification (GTDB taxonomy): domain Bacteria; phylum Pseudomonadota; class Alphaproteobacteria; order Micavibrionales; family Micavibrionaceae; genus UM-FILTER-47-13. The sequence continues at coordinate 2,508 of CBDUPU010000153.1, read as the reverse complement.
TATCGCGTGATTATGTCTTCAACCAATCCCGGCGATACAGTGCTTGATCCGTTTTTTGGAACCGGCACAACCGGTGCTGTTGCGAAAAAACTTGGCCGTAACTGGATCGGTATTGACCGGGAAGAAGAGTACATCAAATATGCGCGCAAACGTATAGACGGCATAAAAAAGCTTGGCGACGGAGAAATTCTCCATACACCGTCTAAACGTGAAGAGCCGCGTGTGCCGTTTGGAACGCTGATTGAGCGCGGTCTCCTTAAGCCGGGGACCCAGCTCGTCAGCTCCAACGGACGTTATAAGGCCAAAGTAGGTGCTGACGGCAGCCTGATTGCCTCTAGTGGGCAACGCGGTTCCATTCATAAGGTTGGCGCTGCATTGCAGGGCGCCCCATCCTGCAATGGCTGGACATTCTGGCACTATCAAAAAGGCGCAAAGCCAGTGCCGATTGATCAGCTGCGTCAAGTAGTGCGCGGCCAGTCCACCCAGAAAGACAGTTTTCAATAGCATCTGATACAACTTGTCTTTTATGGCAAATGCTGCTATTTAGGCGGCATGAGCAATTTATTGAAAAAATCCGCCCACCCTGCTCCGTCTTCCAGTTCGGAGCTTGAGCGTGCTGCATACACTAAAATTCTGATCAAGAACCTCAAAATGGATATGTCCATCGGGGTGCATGATTTTGAACGAGAAAACCCCCAGCCGGTTATTGTCAGTGTCGAAGCTACGGTTCTGGAGAATCCTGACTGGAAAGAGGATTCAATTAATGATGTGCTGAACTACGAATCTATCGTTTCAGCGATCAAATATATCGGTAAGCGTGGCCATATTAATCTGGTCGAGACTTTCGCAGGCCATATCGCTGATTTCTGCCTTAAAGACCCCATGGTTCGGGACGTAAAGGTGACAGTAGAAAAACCGGAAATCTTTGAATTTATGGACTCCGTAGCCGTAGAGATCTTCCGCACAAATGGTGAAGCGGCTTAATTTGCCGCTTCGTTTTTCATTTCAACTTCATTAACAGCGTTTACAGGCTGTGCGGATTCATTTTGCGGCTCAGAATCTGCTTCCTGTCCAGCTTGAGCATCAGCAGGAGCATCTTCTGTTGCCTTGCGTAACCGGCGGAAACGACGGCTTTGAATATCCTTAATATAGAGCGGTTTTAGCTTCTCAGGATCAGCGTAAACCTCGTATCCCTCCAACCTGCCAAAAACGACAGCGCGAATGGCACCGCCAGACAAGTGTGCTGTGTTCTTGTACTGGGTGATCCTTACCTTAAGGCGCAAGAAAGCCGTACGCTCGTATTCTCGCATCTGATAATCCAGATCCAGATTGTCATACTGTTTGCGAGCGTCCTCAATGTACAACTGGGCAAGTTCCGGCTTAACAGGTACCTGCTCCATTTCCAGCGGGCGGTTGAGGATAATAATCAGGTTGTCAGGATATTCATAAATCTGCCCAACTTTTGTGCAGGTTTCCTTGCGACCAAACACGTTCATTGCAAAGTCCAGACGGCGCATACCGGAAATCTTGTATTTCTCGGCGATCTCAAAAACTTGCTTTTCCATGTTATACCGCCCGAGTCTCAGCGGCGTCATGATTTCAATGCGCGTAGGAAACTCGTCAAGATTTTCAAGGATATACTGGCGCGTCGCTTCGCGAATTTTGCTCCACTCAAAGTCATTATTATAATATTGCAGGTAGAGCTTACATTCGTTGATCAGCAGATAGTAATCGATCAGTTTGGGGTCATCGATATCCATTTTACCGATAGCCCAATAGAGTTTGGACAGGTTTTCAACTGTGGCCGGCACATATTCATCTTGCTGGGGCGCAAAAATATCCTCAATTACGCGTTCTTCGATTTGTGCGTCGCTACCTTGCGCAAAGCCGGGTGCTGCAACGGCTGCTGTAACGGCAAAAGTGAAAGTAAAAGCTAATAAACGATTTAAAAACATATGATTAACGGCCCCCTATTAGGTCTATTATATATATAACCGTACCGGATTTCACCTTTTTATACGACTATCGTGCTGCCCCACATTCAGAGTGCAGCATAAGTTTTACGAATTTTTTAAAAACAGTCGGCAAGCCGCAAGTCAGTATATCCTGTTCCTTGACCCAGAAAATGTTTTTATTTTCAGAGGCTATAGCGTCAGGGAGACTTCCGGTGTAGCCGTCAAGCTGCAGGGTAAAGTGCGTAAAGACATGGCGGATCTGCCATGATTTATGGCTCGATAACTCTGTATTTACGAGATAAGACGGATGCGTCATTTCATCCGTAGCGCCTTCACGCCATTCGCTTGTCGGCAGGCCTGTCATGCCGCCGAGCAAGCCTTGCTCCGGACGGCGCTCCACCAGAATATCGCCGGCGCTGTTACGCAGCCAATAGACTTTGCCGGTACGGTGGGGCTTTTTTGCCTTAGCTTTCTTGCGGGGCAACGTTTGCTGGATGCCAGTTCGGTATCCTTCGCAGTCAGTATGAAGCGGGCACAATGCGCACTTTGGAGA
>CBDUPU010000152.1:0-6052 GCA_965369185.1 uncultured Rhodospirillales bacterium | reverse complement strand
AGTCGCGAACCGTCTCCGCCGCGCCATGCACCGGCACGGCGACAGTATCAGCGAACGCAGCGAAAAACACTTCACCCTGTATGGCGCCAACCTGACCAACCCGAATGGCGACAGCAAAGTCTTCAACACCGACACCCCGACCGAAGTCTGGACAAACGGCCGCCTTGCCTATTTGCTCGACCAGACAGCAAAAGGCGAATGGCGCGTTTCCTTTTACGCCCCTACCAAACGCAAAGACGGCAGCTTCGTGCCGGTTACGCTTGGCAAATCAAAACTCGCTGATAAATTCGCCCGCGTTTCGCGCGTCATATCAAAAGCTTCCAGCTATGAGCGCGCCCGCGAAGACATGGCGGAACACTGGCAAAAAATCTCGTCCCGCCTATGGGATGAGCAAAGCATTTATAAAGGCGAAGGCGCCATCATGCGCGCCTCAAGCTGGGTTTCCAATTTTTGTAACGAACTGGCTGAAAACGGCCCGCGACTTGCTTTCGTCACGGCCTCTGTGGGGGCAACTCTCGGCGCTTTCAATCCGAAACTCGGTATTATCGGCGGCGTGGCCGCAGCAATCGTCCATACAGTCATGGATCATATTGCAGATGAAAGCTACGTTACATCTCGCGATGCAATCAAACGCTCCCGCGATGCAAAGCGCAGGCTCGACATAGACTCCTATCCGGCACATGGGGACGTTTCTGACCATTTCAAAATCCAGACGCCGGGCAACATCGCCAAATTATCGGCCAAGCTCGACCTCGAACGTTTTTCAGCCGAAGAATTCGAGTTTCTCGACTCAAACAGTTCCGGCCTGCTGCGCGACCACGAATTTGCGACAGAAGGCTTCCGCCCTGACTCCATCAAAGACCACGTCCTGTCGATGCACCAGCGCGGCTTTTCCTCCTCCTGCTACCTTCCTGACAAGAAAACCCGGCTAGACCTGTTCCAAAGCGGCCTTGTCCGTCTGATGCATGAAATGCCGGACGGCAATGTACGCTTTTATGCAGGGTACCGCGAAGACGCCTGCACAGAAGAAAGACTGCGCCTGCCCAAGGAATTAATCGAACGGTTAAAATACGGCATCATCGCCATAGATTATGAACGCAAGAATGCGGACTTCAACCAGGCCTTCCAAAGCCACATGGTCACAACCGATGACATGCTAGACGAAATGACGCCCCTGCTGTTCCGTGACCAGAAAGATGTCCCTGAAGCTGTTCGCAGCCAATCGATCCGATCTATATGTGATGTTTTTTCCGGCTGCGTCGGCGAACGTATCAAGCTGCGCGGCAAGAAAAACCACACGCCGTCCCTGCCGGATCTGCGCGCAATCCTCTAACGGCGCGCAACATTTTGGCAGCTACCAATCTGTTTTTGGATATGGTAAACAAGCGCCAGTTTGTACGCCCCGCACCAAAGCGGCAAGACAGGAGCTATAGTTTATTATGAAGACTGGTAAAAAGATCATATCCGCCACCCACTCTTACTATCTCCCGGATTCGCTTGGCGGCGCCCGAATGCATGCAGAACACATGATCGCGAAAAAAAGGCTGCTGTCTGAAAAGTGGGACCTGTATGTAAATCACGAGCCTGCATCCTGCATAGGTTCGCGCGAAAAGTTCAGGGGAGATTTGCGAAAAGAGCAAAAGCTCAGCCTGAACGAAGTCTTCAGCAAAATGGCGGCCTATGAGCAAAACCCGCCGATACGCAGCTTCACCACCGCCCTTACAAAAGACCCGTTAAAAAGCGTCCCCTACACTCCCAGGAGAATAGAAACAGATTACCCCTTTCCAGAAGAACCTCACTGGAAGAAAATCAAAAACGATCTGAAGCTATAAACGATATTGCCGGACGTTATTTCGGGGCAGGAACATAAAGGCCGTGCAGCTTGCGCTCTTTGACCTGCTCGGCAAATTCCTTTTGGGACAAGGAGCTACCGGGCGGCTTGATCGGATCACCAAGAACCTCGCCTTCTCTCAGGTGAAACACGTGATGCAGCGATACGTTGCCCCGCCATACAAGGCCATCAGTGTGCCGCTTATCTGCCATGAAAACTCCCTCTCAATACTCTGCCATTATGTCAGGAGCCTAGCTGAAGCAAACAGAAATATCAACAAACCAGCCATACACTCCCGCAAAGGCGAGAGATATAAGGTATTTCCGGTTACTCCGAGAACAACCCGTCGCGCGTTTTTTCGAAGAGTTTAAAATCGCCGCGACTGACTACGCCGCTTTCTTTTTGCTGCTTTTTCATCGACTCGTATAAAACATGCCGCAGCTGTTTATAATCGCCGTAATATTGCTGATATTTTTTCACCATATCCAGAACGATCAGGCAGCTATCCTGATCGCGGCTAACCAGATCGGCCTTGGCCATCGTCCGGTGCCGCCGCGCATAGGCCTTGCTATACTGCCCCTCTATCAGCGCATGGACATCTTCCCTGAACAAGTCCCGCGCCTCTTCATCATCTTCGCAACTCTTTACGACCGCTTTGGAAACCGGCTCGTCAATCAGATGATCCAGCACCGCCTGCGCCTGCTCCAGCTCACGCTGCATATTGGTTTGCATGAAATCATTCACTTCGCGCAGCGGCGCAAATTCGGCCGGGTAATTGACCATACAGGCCGCATAACCCGCATCCATCGCGGCCTTGTAATCCGCCATGCTTTTAACAATCGCCCACCCCCCCGTGACCGACTGACGCAGCGCCGCCCCGCAATCATCCGCCGCCCGCGCAGATGCAGCGGACAGCCCCAAAACAAGGACAAGAACAAGAGCCATTATCAAAAATAATCTCATGCCCTCACATAGCCGCAGAAAATGTGAAAAGTCCAGAAAACAGAATCCTGACCGGATCAGCGCACCCAACCGGCGCTGCGCTTCTCAAGAAACGCCGTCAGCCCTTCGCGCGCTTCGTCACCGGCGCGGGCATCGGCGATACGGTTGGCGGTATCACCCAGCATGTCCTCGCTCAAAGCATGACCGGCCAGATCAAGGCACAGCTTTTTTGAAGCCATCATCGCTTTCGGGCCGTTGCGCTTTACGTCTTTCAGTATTTTGTGCAGCAAATATTCGACATCTTCCGGCCGCTCGGCCAGCTCGTGCACAAAATTAATCCGGTGCGCCGTCGCCGCGTCAAACCGCTCTCCCGTCTGGAAGAAGCGCCGCGCCTGCCGCTCGCCCATCGCCTTGATCACATAAGGCGCAATCGTCGCCGGGATCAGCCCCAGCTTGACCTCGGACAGCGCGAACTTGGCCTCGGCATCAGCAATCACAACATCGCAGCAAGACACCAGCCCCATGCCGCCGCCCATCGCCGCGCCGAACACGCAGGCAATCGTCAGCTTCGGCAGCGTATAAAGCTTACGCAGCATATGCGCGAGCTTCAGCGCATCCTCGCGGTTTTCTTCCCACGAAAACTCCGCCGCCCGCTTCATCCAGTTTAAATCGGCTCCTGCGGAAAAACTCTTGCCGTTCCCTTTCAGCACGACCGCCTGAACATCTTCCCGCGCCGCCAGTTCGTCCCACAATTCCGCCAGCCGCGCAATCATATGCTCATCAAAAGCATTATGCACTTCCGGCCGGTTCAGCGTCACCGTGGCAACCCCATCCTCAAAGTTCAGCAATACGATGTCTTGTTCAGTCATTCACTTTCCCCTTTAGGCGTCATGCCCGCGAAGGCGGGCATCCGGCAGGTCAGGACGTAGAAAACTACATCCGGAACACACCGTAATTCGTTTCCTCGATCGGCGCGTTGAGCGAAGCCGACAGCGCCAGTGACAAAACTTTGCGCGTATCCGCAGGATCGATAATCCCGTCATCCCACAGCCGCGCTGAGGCGTAATATGGGTGGCCTTCGCCTTCATATTTATCACGGATCGGGGCTTTGAATGTCTCTTCCTCTTCAGCGCTCCATTCCTTGCCATCGCGCTCCATCTTCATGCGGGTTACGGTCGCCAGCACGGTTGCCGCCTGTTCGCCGCCCATCACGGAAATCCGCGCATTCGGCCACATCCACATAAAGCGCGGGTTAAAGGCGCGGCCGCACATGCCGTAATTCCCCGCCCCGAAGCTGCCGCCGAGCCGTCACCATCTTCGCGCCGTCCTTGGCGATCCCGCCCTGCTCGAACTTGCGCCCGACCATAAAGCCGGTGATATTTTGCAGGAAGACCAGCGGAATGCCGCGCTGGTTGCACAGCTCGATAAAGTGCGCCCCTTTCAGCGCGCTTTCGCTGAACAGCACGCCGTTATTGGCGACAATCCCGACCGGCATCCCGTGAATATGGGCAAAGCCCGTCACCAGCGTCGTGCCGTAACGCTTTTTAAATTCGTCAAACTCGCTGCCATCAACAATATGGGCGATAATATCGCGCACCTCGAACGGCGTTTTCAGGTCAGACGGAATAATCCCGTAAATATCAGCCGGATCATAAACCGGTTCCTTCGGCTCCTGCAGCCGCAGCGCCCCTTGCTTATGGCGGTTCAGGTGCGAGACCGTACGCCGCGCAATCTCCAGCGCATGATCGTCATTATCGGCCAAATGATCGGCAACCCCGGAAATCCGCGTATGCACATCACCGCCGCCAAGGTCTTCAGCGCTGACCTCTTCACCCGTCGCAGCCTTGACCAGCGGAGGCCCGCCGAGAAAAATCGTTCCCTGCTCTTTGACAATGATGCTCTCATCACTCATCGCCGGGACATAAGCGCCGCCCGCCGTGCAACTGCCCATCACCACGGCGATCTGCGGAATGCCCTTGGCCGACATGTTGGCCTGATTGTAAAAAATCCGCCCGAAATGCTCTTTATCAGGAAATACCTCGTCCTGATTTGGCAGGTTCGCGCCGCCGCTATCGACCAGATAAATACACGGCAGGTTATTCTGCTCGGCAACTTCCTGCGCCCGCAAATGCTTCTTCACCGTCAGCGGATAATAAGTCCCGCCCTTGACCGTCGCGTCGTTACAGACAATCACGCACTCCTGCCCGGCGACACGGCCAATGCCGGTGATAATCCCGGCAGCAGGCACATCGTCTTTATAAACCTCATGCGCCGCCAGCTGCGAAAACTCCAGAAACGGCGAACCGGGATCGAGCAGCCGGTTGATTCGCTCCCGCGGCAGCAGCTTGCCCCGTCCGGTATGGCGGTCGCGCGCTTTATCGCCGCCGCCCATTTCGATCCGCTCGACCTTTTCCTTCAGGTCAGCGACCAGCGCTTCCATGTTCGCTTTGTTGGCCTGATAGGCCGCATCACCGGTTTTTACGCTTACGGCAAGTTTGCTCATAATTTTCATTCTCCTACTTTATCGCCCCAGCCTGCATAAGGCTCTCTGGCAAGATTGGCGTTATAATAGCGCGGATCGTCACTAACTTCACGCCCTAGCCACTCAGGTTTTGCAAAAACTTCATCTTCCTGCGCCAGCTCAATCTCCGCCAGCCACAGCCCCTTATTCGCACCAAGGAACTCATCGACTTCCCACTCATGCCCTTCATAGGCAATGACGCGGCGGATTTTCTCAATGGGCGCTTCCTTGCAAAAAGCCAGCATTTCACGCGCCTCGCCTACCGGAATATCATATTCAAATTCCGCGTGGCTAATGCCCTTGCCCGCTTTAATAGTCAGATAGCCCTTGTCCCCGGCAACACGCACCCGCACCGTCATATCGCCGTCACGGGCAAGATAGCCCTGCACATAAAGCGTTCCCGCCGCCTGCGGCAAGCGCGCAACATCAATCAGAAATTTACGTTCAATTTCAACAGCCATGGGAAAGCACGAGCCTAAAGAGAAAACCGGGGACCGGAAGGTTTATTATGCCACTGACTATAAGGGCATCTGACAAGATTGGCATTATAATAACGCTGATCATAAGAAACTTCATCACCAAGCCAGGGCGGCTTTTCAAAATCCTCATCCTCGCCCTTAAGCTCGATTTCCGCCACCCACAGCCCTTTATTCTCGCCAAGAAATTCATCAACCACCCAGCGATGCCCCTCATATTCCAGACGGTAGCGAATTTTTTCAATCGGCTTGTGGCGGCACAGCTCCATCAAGGCACGGCCG
>CBDUPU010000151.1:0-6134 GCA_965369185.1 uncultured Rhodospirillales bacterium | reverse complement strand
GATATTGGCATTATACGTCCCGTTCAGAGCTGTCCCGCCGGATCCTAAATTCTCGGCGACATTTCCTTCCGTTTCATTCAGCCGCCAATAAGCCACCGGCGAGTCTGCCAGGATGACATCCTTGAGACTTTGCTGATTAGTGGTCAAATCTATGGCCGCTTCATTCATCAGCGCTTCTGCCTGATTAAGAAGCGTTTCCGCAGCTTCAAGCGCATTTTGCGCCGATTTCAGCACCTGCAGATTTTGCCCGACCTGGTCCATAAGCCGCAGCAAATCATCCGCCCGGTTACTCAGGCGGCGTGAAGCGAAGAAATTTTGCGGATTATCAATGGCTGAATTTACCTTGCGCCCACTGGCAAGACGCAACTGCGTTGCATCAACGGAACTTTGCGTCCGTTGAATGGCGGTTAGCTGGTTCCGTAAGCTCGGTCCCAGTATGTCAAAGCCGCTAGCCAATACAGAATCCTTCTGTAAAGTGACAATTCTTGCCTTCTACCACCCTAAAGGGTTTTTGTTAGGAAATGACTAAGAAACCGGCTAATTCCCTGAAAAAACTGTGCAAACAATAGATAAGAACATGCCAGCAACCTCCAGAGTATCCGACTAAATCACGAGACCACACCGCCGATACCGTAAAGCTCATGGTGCATCAAATAACTAAGGAGCGAGTCCTTGGCGTCCAGTTCGCGCCGCGCTCTGGCCTGCGCATAGGAAAACAGCTCCCTTTCCCCGACAATTCCGCACAACCTGCCTCTGTCGCCAGCTTCCACCACCGGCATGTAGCGATAACCATGCAACGTGATCTGATCCAGCGCCTCTTCAATGCTGGTATCTTCATAAAGGCAAACCGGCGAAGCGATCATAATGTCCCAAGCGGTCAGGTCGCCAAGCTCTTTATTTTCCTCGGCAAAACGTTCCTGCTCTGCCGTTTCCGGCAACATACCGAACAAACGGCGCAATATCTCACGCTCGGTAATCAGGCCGACAAACCGTCCCGTGGGCTCTACAACCGCAGCCGCGCCTAAATGATGGCCGTGCATGGCTTTGATAATATCCGTCACCTTGTCTTTCGGATAAAAACGAAGGCACGAGCGCTTGCGAACAACATCCCCTACCGTTCCATGGGCCGGAATATATGACGTTTGTACCTCTACAGTTCTCATCGGAAACCTCCTCTTGCCGAGATAACCATAATAAAAACAAAGCTTCTAATATCTCCTACGCACGAAAAGACGCTACAGATCACCTTTTTGTGCAATTTGCGCGCAATTTCACGGACGTATCTGGAAACAAAAGGGAATTTTATCCTTCTGCAGGCGTTATCAAACAATTCAATAAAACGATAAAACAAGCAGGAGCTATGTGATGAACACCCCTTTTAACCGGCTGCACCTCCTCGGCCTGACAGCCGCCCTTTTCATTATCGGCGCAGCCATTCCCGCATCGGCGCAGGAAATACAAGCAAAGCCATTGCAACATTCCGGCACCACTGAAACAAGCAAGCCACAGGAAGAGCCCACCAATATCAGCCCCGAAAAACTCGACGCCTACGCGACTTCGGCCGTAAAAATCACCCGCATTCACGGCGTGATGGCACCAAAAATTCAGGCAACCACCGATGCCGGTGAGAAGAACGACATGTTCAAGGAAATGCAGCAGCAAATGATTAGCGCCGTCGAAGAAACTGAAGGCATTAGCGTTGAAGAGTATAACGAGATCAGCAAGATGGCGATCAACAATCCGCAGATCGCAAGCCACATTCTCGGCGAAGTTAAATCACGCCTGCAATAAGCTGTTTGTAACTTTAATCCTGTCCGGATAAGGCGATCTCTTTTGTGCAGACTTTAAGGACTTCACTGGCAATTCTGTTTTTATCCTGCGCAGAAACTGAAACAAGCTGTGCATCATAAAACTGCCACATCAACTTGGTGATCTGATCGTACATACACGAACAGTCCAGCGCTAGCCCGGCCTCGTCACGAAGCCGGGCGTGCACTGATTCCGTACAAGTGCCAAGAATTCCCGGCTTGATATGCTCATCCATGCAAGGCTGAAGGTCGGCAAAGGTCACTTCTTTGTCCTGATCGACATTTTCCGCCACGCAGCCGCAATAACGCGCCGGGCTTATAATGTCGGCAATCATGTTTCCTGACCGCTTTGTATAGGTCTGCATACATGTCTGATAGCTCGCCTCCTTGCGCGCCCCACCTTGTGCGAAGGTGAAGACGATCCCAAGGATAATGCCAACGGCAAGAACGACCTTTACAGCCTTCATAGCCCTAGACCAGCGCCGCCATAAAGTTAGTGACGGTCATATCTTCCAGATAGGACTGGTCGGACATCATCGCCATAATCTTGTCGGCATGGCCGCTATCATAGTGCGTTTTCAGGTTTTTCTCCGCCTTGCTGATCAGCAGCGGAATGCCCTGTTCGCGGCGGCGCGGGTGACCGATCGGGTACTCGACCTCGACCTTTTCCGTGCTGGTGCCGTCCTTGAAGAAAATCTGGATGGCATTGGCAAAAGCGCGCTTTTCCGGCTCGTGATATTCGGCCGAATAACGCTTATCCTCGGCAACTTCCATCTTGGCGCGCAGCGCGTCAATGCGCGGATCAGCGGCAAAATCATCTTCGTAATGCTCAGCAACCAGATCACCATGGATCAGCGGCACCGCCACCATATATTGCAGACAATGATCGCGGTCGGCAGGGTTATGCAGCTTGCCGGTCTTGGAAATAATCCGGATCGCCGCCTCGTGCGTCGTCAGGACGATTTTCTCAATATCATCCAGACGGTCTTTCACCTGCGGGTGCAGCTGCACTGCGCACTCGACCGCCGTCTGGCTGTGGAACTCCGCCGGATAAGAAATTTTGAACAGGATGTTTTCCATCACATAAGTGCCATAAGGACGCTGGAAGGCAAATTCCTTGCCGCCGAACAGCACGTCATAAAAGCCCCATTTCGGCGCGCTCAGCGCGGACGGATAGCCAATTTCCCCGGCCAGCGTAATCAGCGCCAGTTGCACCGCCCGGCGGCAGGCATCGCCCGCGGCCCAGCTTTTGCGCGGCCCGGCATTCGGTGCATGACGATAGGTCCGTAATGACTGGCCATCGACCCAGGCCTGCGACAGCGCATCAACGATCTGCTCGCGCGTCCCGCCGAGCATCTGCGTTACAACGGCAGTAGAAGCGCACTTCACCAGAACGACATGGTCAAGCCCGACCTTGTTGAAAGAATTCTCCAGCGCAAGGCAGCCCTGAATCTCGTGCGCCTTGATCATCGCCGTCAGCACATCGCGCATCGTCAGGCCCGGCTTGCCTTCGGCCTCGTTACGGCGGCTGACAAAATCGGCAACGGCCAAAATCGCGCCCAGATTATCAGACGGGTGTCCCCACTCGGCCGCCAGCCAAGTATCGTTATAATCCAGCCAGCGCACCATCGCGCCGATGTTAAAAGCGGCCTGCACAGGATCAAGCTCATATTTGGTGCCGGGAACCCGCACACCGTTGCTCATGCTCAAACCATCAACCACCGGCCCCAGCAGCTTTGTGCAGGCGGGGAATTTCAGCGCAAGAATACCGCAGCCCAGCGTATCCAGCAGGCAATGCCGCGCCGTTTCATAAGCCAGTTCACTGTCAATCTCGTAATCACAGACATAATCGGCAATATCGGTCAAAACCTTATCAAAGGCCGGACGCTCGTTAATGTCGGTATTATCGTGCTTCATTGCTGCAAGTCCCATGGTGTTTCTCCGTTTTTCAATCTCTTCATTATTTAAATCTTATCCTTACAAACGTCATCCCGGACTTGATCCGGGATTTATGCCGCAGGCTTACAGTGTTGGCATGAACCCAGGATCAAGTCCGGGGTGACGGCCTCTGGTTATTTACAAATCTCTGAATACAAATCACTCCAGTCCGGATTCTTTGTTTCAATCAATTCCTCTTTCCAGTCCCGCCGCCAGCGCTTCAATTTCTTCTCATATCGCTCTGCCGGTTCAAACTCATCAAAAACCTCAAAATAGACCAGCCGTTTGATACTGTATTTCTTTGTATGACCATCGGCAACGCCTTCTTTATGTTCCCAAACACGCTTTGGTAAATTCGACGTCAGACCAATATAAAGAAATCCTTTTTTCTTGCTGGCCAAGATATAAACGTAAAACCGCTTCACTTCTTTTCCCCACAAACGTCACCCCGGACTTGATCCGGGGCTCATGCCAAAATTCTATACTAGCGGCATAAATCCCGGATAACGCTCCGCGTTTCCGGGATGACGAATAAAGGCTTACTTCTTATACGTCGCGCTGATTTCCTTGCCGCCGACACTGATGCTGACAATTTCTTTTTTCTGGCTCTGATAAACAAGAACACCGATCACCAGCGCCGCAACGGCAACGCCGATCCAGATGATGTTTTTATCGATCTGTTTCTTTCCGGTCGTACCTTCTAATTTATCGCTCATGCTTCCTTGCTCCTTTTAACGGTCTTCCAGCGGGACATAAGCCAGCTTTTCCGGCCCGGTATAATCAGCAGACGGGCGGATCAGCTTGTTATTAGCGCGCTGTTCAAAAATATGCGCCGCCCAGCCGGTAATCCGCGACATCACGAAAATCGGCGTAAAGAGCGGCGTCGGAATCCCCATCATGTGATAGACACTGGCGCTGTAAAAATCGAGGTTGGGGAACAGGCGTTTTTCGTGCCACATCAAATTCTCGATCGCCTCGGAAACCTCGAACAGCACGTCGTTACCACCTTCCGTGCATAATTTACGCGACCATTCCTTGATCACGCGGTTACGCGGATCGGCCTCGCTATAAACACGGTGACCGAAGCCCATGACCAGCTTCTTGTTTTTAATCATATCATCCACGCCGCGCGCCGCTTCTTCTGGGGTCTGGAACTGTGCGATCAGCTCCATCGCCGCTTCATTCGCGCCGCCATGCAGCGGGCCGCGCAGCGCGCCAATCGCGCCGGTGACAGCAGAATAAAAATCCGACATGGTCGAAGTGATCGTCCGCGCGGTGAAGGTCGAAGCGTTAAACTCGTGCTCGGCATACAGGATCAGCGAAACATTCATCGCCTTCACATGCTCTTGCGACGGCGCCTTGCCGTGCAGCAGATGCAGGAAATGCGCCGCAACGCTCTGCTCGTCCGTCACTGTGGTGATCTTTTCGCCATTCTGCGCAAAGCGCCACCAATAGGCCATAATGCCCGGATAGGCTGCGATCAGACGGTCGGTAATCGCATACTGGTCACGCCCCTCGCCCTCCGGCTCGATATTGCCGAGATAAGACGTCGCCGTGCGCATAACATCCATCGGGTGCGCATCGGCAGGCACAAGCTCCAGAACCGTTTTCATTTCCTGCGGAAGATCACGCATGGCGATCAGGCGCTGGCGATATTCTTCCAGCTCTACCTTGTTCGGCAGCTTGCCGTAAACCATCAGGTAAGCCACTTCCTCGAACTCCGCCTTCTCGGCCAGATCATAGATCGAGTAACCGCGATATTCGAGATTATGCGCGCCGCCCGCTGCCGAGATTTGCGTTTCCCCGGCGACAATCCCGGCCAAACCGCCGGTCTTTTTCTTTTTCGGTGCTTCGTTTTTCATTTCTGCTGCCTGCGCCATAATTTCATTCTCCTTATTCTTTTATACCTTCCCACTGAAACCTACCATCTGCGCCAAGCGGCGAAAACGGGTTATATGCAACTTCCCACAGATGACCGTCCGGGTCGCTGAAGTAACCGCAATGGCCGCCCCAGAAAACGTCCTGCGCCGGCTTAACTATCGTGCCGCCGGCTCTCCCGGCCTCTTCCAGCACAGCGGCGACCTCGTCCTTGCTCCGGACATTATAGGCCAGCGCAACGCCGCGAAACCCGGATCCCGCCGCCGAAACCTGCGCGTCTTCCGCCAGCGCGTCCCAGCCAAACAGGCCAATTACCATGCCGTTTACGTTCAGATTATACGGCACCATGCTGTCGGCATGTTCTTCGGAAGCGGCCTGCCAGCCCAGCGCATCATAAAAGGCCCGCGCTTTTTGCAGATCCTTTACGCCCAGCGTAATAAGGCTGACCCGTTGCTCCATTATTCCTTCCCGAACAGCTTATCCAGCTTTTCCTCATACTCGGCATTATCA
>CBDUPU010000150.1:0-6156 GCA_965369185.1 uncultured Rhodospirillales bacterium | reverse complement strand
CAATATCCATGATATCCCTTCTGACTGGGGCACGGCGGTCAACGTGCAGTGCATGGTGTTTGGCAATATGGGGCAGGATTGCGCCACCGGCGTTGCGTTCACCCGCGATCCGTCAAACGGTGAAAACTATTTTTACGGCGAATATCTTGTCAACGCGCAGGGCGAAGACGTTGTTGCCGGTATTCGTACACCGCAATCCCTGACGGTACAGGGCAAGGAAAAAGAGGGCAGTGACCTTCCGGCGATGGAAGAAATTATGCCGGAAGTGTTCGCGCAGCTTAACGATGTGCGCCTGAAACTCGAAAAGCATTATCGCGACATGCAGGATATCGAGTTCACCGTGCAGCAGGGCAAGCTCTATATGCTTCAGACCCGGACCGGCAAGCGCACCAGCGCTGCGGCACTGAAAATTGCCGTTGATATGGTGTCCGAAGGTTTGATCAGCGAGGAAGAGGCGTTGCTACGGCTTGAGCCGCAGGCGCTTGACCAGCTTCTGCACCCGACTCTTGACCCGATGGCGCACAAAACCGTTTTGGCCAAAGGCTTGCCGGCATCGCCGGGCGCGGCTTGCGGTGCGGTGATGTTTACTGCCGATGATGCAGAGGTAAAAGCGCAGGCCGGTATGAGTGTTATTCTGGTGCGCCGCGAGACCAGCCCGGAAGATATTCACGGGATGCACGCAGCAGCCGGTATTTTGACTTCGCGCGGCGGCATGACCTCGCACGCAGCTGTGGTGGCGCGCGGGATGGGACGTCCTTGCGTTGCCGGTGCGGGCAGTATCCAGATCGATTATCAGACCAAGAAAATGACTGTCGATGATGTCGAGATTAAAGAAGGCGATATTATTACGCTGGACGGTTCGACCGGCGAAGTGATGCTCGGTGAAGTGCCGACGATCCAGCCGCAGCTTTCCGGTGATTTTTCTGCCGTGATGGAGTGGGCCGATGCGCACCGCCGCATGACAGTCCGCGCCAATGCGGAAACCCCGCTTGATGCGGAAACGGCGCGCAAGTTCGGTGCGACCGGTATCGGGCTGTGCCGGACGGAGCATATGTTCTTTGAGCCGGAGCGCATCCAGAATGTTCGCGAGATGATCTTTGCGGGCGAAACGGATGGCCGCCGCGCAGCGCTGGCAAAGCTGCTGCCGGAACAGCGCAAGGACTTTGCTGCCTTGTTCGGGATTATGGCAGGCTTGCCTGTCACAATTCGTTTGCTCGACCCGCCGCTGCACGAATTCCTGCCGCATGCGGATGAAGACATTAAGGCGTTTGCCTCCACGGCCGGGCTGGATGAAGAGAAGGTGCGCCGCCGTCTTGGCGAACTTCACGAAACCAACCCGATGCTTGGGCATCGCGGCTGCCGTCTTGGTGTGAGCTATCCCGAGATTTACGGGATGCAGGTCCGCGCCATTCTGGAAGCGGCGATTGAGGTCAAGCGCAAGGACGGTAATACGATTGTGCCGGAAATCATGATCCCGCTGGTGGCGACGCGTAAAGAGCTCGCCCTGATGAAAGCTCTTGCCGAGCGTACGGCGGAGGCGGTGTTTGAAGAAAACGATTTGCGTATCGATTATACGATCGGAACGATGATCGAGCTGCCGCGTGCCGCGCTGACCGCTGATGAGATCGCGCATGAAGCGGAGTTCTTCAGCTTCGGTACCAATGATTTGACCCAGACGACGCTCGGCCTGTCGCGTGATGATGCGGCTAGCTTCCTTGGTGATTACCTCCGGGAGGGCATTTTTGAGCGTGATCCGTTTGCGACGCTCGACCGTGACGGTGTCGGCCAGCTGGTGCGGATTGCAGTGGAAAAAGGCCGCGCGACAAGGCCGGACATCAAGCTCGGCATTTGCGGTGAGCATGGCGGCGATCCTGCCTCGATCGCGTTTTGTGAAGAGGTCGGGCTTGATTATGTGTCCTGTTCACCTTACCGGGTGCCGATTGCACGTCTTGCGGCGGCGCAGGCCAGTATCAAAGCCAAAAAGGCAGGGGAAGGCCTGGGAAAGCCTGATCAGAAATCCAAGGCAAAGAAAGCAGCTTGATAAATGAGCGATCCGCATTTGCAGGACAGTCAGGACGAAGATGACAGTGACAAAAGCGTGACCTTTGACATGTATCACTTTTTCAGCCGCAAGGACGTACTTCTTGCCGGGCTGCTCATTCTTGCGCTGCTTCTTTATGTGGTTTTCAGGTTCTTGTCCGGTGCTTCCGCCGTTTAAAATGGCGGTGGCTTATGCCGGGTAATACTGTTTTTTCCAGTCTTTAAGACGGTCGTAAACGGAATCGCCGACTGTTTTACAATAGCCGGCATATTCTGTTTCCGTCATTTGTTCGCCTGTCAGATTGGTGCGGGCAAGGATTGCATTAACCCATTCCGCTTCCAGTTTACGGTCGGTAAATGCTGCCTTTGGTGACGGGTTGTCATCGGATGGATAGATGGCGTCTTTTTGCGGCAGGTTTTCGCTGAATATAATGTGCTCTGCTTTCAGCCCATGGGTGGCCGGTATGTTGGCCGGTGTGCATACTTGGTGGTGCGGCAAAATAGCGAGTGCCGGAATATTTTTTTCGTTAAAGCAGGCGGCAAGGCTTTTCTGGCCGTCAAAACCGCAGGGGCGGTCGCCGGCGACATGCATGAAACCGGCTTGCTGGATTGCGATGCGCGCGCCGGTTTTTTTTGCAAGTTCCGAGATTTGCGCGGTCATGTGATGATTCCGGATATGAAAGCCTTCCTGTTTATCGGCGCGCACATAATCGTGCGTCCTGCCGATGCAGGCCTTCATACTGGCGGCGGTTGTCTCGTCCTGCGGCTCAAGAAAATATTGATTCATCGCCGCATCGGTCATTTTAAAGTTGATATCGGGCTGGCGCAGCAGATAGCGGTAAAGCACGGTGCGCGCATGATCTGCCGAGGACGAGCCGTAAAAACCCATCCATGACTGTAAGGCCATTTTATTGCCCTTGTCTTTGGCCGTGATTTCTGCGGCGATTTCACTGTCCGGCTCTTCCCCTGCGGCTTCAAAGAAAGTGATGCTGAGCAGGTTATGTTCTTGCTCAATACCGAAGGCGATGCTTTCGCCGTGCGCGAGCAAGCCGTCCAGAACCAGCATCTGGTAGATATAATGCGAAGGCATTGAATGGTTTTCACCGATAATAACGCCAAGGGGCGTGCTTTGCTGACCGGCGGCGTCAAGCTCTTCACGGCGGGCGAGGATAGCGGCGACGGTGCGGGTGGCGCTCGTTAAAATTGCGGCAGCTTCGGCATCAATGGTCAGCGGGTCATTATCTTTATGTGACAAGTCGCGTGGCATCACTTTGCACCCCTATAAATTCGATAAGAATTAGCGATTAGTATAGGGGCGCAGCGCGTTAATGTCAAAGTTATGTAAACGACTTGCAGTGCGAATATTATTTTGGTGAAGGCGGCTGCGAACCTGGTGGGGGAGACAGCTTGTCGCCATGCAGGCGTTGCAATTCCTCTCCGACGGCCCTGGCTGCTTTGGCGGCTTGTTCGAAGTCACTTTTGTCCTTATAGCCAATCATCGCCGCAAGGGCTGCAGGAAGCAGGCCGGGAACCGCAATGGCGGCGAAGGCGGCAAGGCCTATATTGACCGGGTTGGTTTGAAACTGCTTTTCAAGTTGTAGTTCTTTAAAATCCAGCAGCTTTGTATTCTTCATTTTTTTGGCGATGGGCTGCATATGGGAACGCGCATTCGAATCCAGGTCGGCGGAAACTTCGTTAAAAATGCGGGTAAGCCGAAGGTTGGCAATGCGGTTTTGGTAAGCTTCGTAAATAAAACCGGCATTAATGATCATCATCGGAACCAGCGTACTGTCCAAAATTAGGCTGGTCCCTGTGCCTGCGGCGATAGCGAACAGGGTTTTCATGCCATTATTTCGCGGCGTGTTCGTGGCATAGCGGTGGACATGGTAGCTTGTGTCATAGGCAAGCTGCAGCGACTGAAGCTGCGCGTCTTGTTCTGTATCGAGA
This sequence comes from uncultured Rhodospirillales bacterium, assembly GCA_965369185.1. Classification (GTDB taxonomy): domain Bacteria; phylum Pseudomonadota; class Alphaproteobacteria; order Micavibrionales; family Micavibrionaceae; genus UM-FILTER-47-13. The sequence continues at coordinate 2,169 of CBDUPU010000150.1, read as the reverse complement.
TTATTACCCTGATTGTCCTGTTCGCTCATAGCTGCGTTCCCGTTATGTAATTATAAGAGCGATCTTTTAGCAGGAGATTTACGTATAATCAAGTTAGATTGGCAGAGTGCGCAGCGTATTCGCGTTTTCCAGCAAAGGCAGGAGATCGTCCTTTAATAGAGCCAACCCGACATTGCGACAGGATGAGCGCATTTCCCCGGCTAGTTTGCCGTCTACGGTGATGTCTTCACCGGGCGCAGGCAATGCGCTGGCCTCAACCGGATAGAGATGCTTTTTGGCAAGGCCGCGATAATGCATGCGCGCGGTCAGTTCCTGCCCGACATAGCAGCCTTTTTTGTAGGAGATGCCGTTGAATTTATCGACGTTACTTTCCAGCAGGGTCGATTTATCGACGATCATGTCGCGACTGCCATCGGGAATGCCAAGGTGGATGCGGCGTTCGTCCCAAGCGGCAAAGTCTTTTTCTTCCAGCGCTTCCGGCTTTTGGAAGCTGCGCTGGCCAAGTGCGGTACTGCGCGGGTCTGGCCATGCCGTGGATGGTGCGTTGCTGCCAAAAACGGCATAGACCTCATTATGCTCTTCGACAGAAATCTGCACTTTGGCGCGCAGGCGATAGAGCATCAGGCGCTTGTATAAATCCAGTGCCCGTTCGCCGCCTTCGCAATCGAGCAGCAAAAAGCCATCGCCTTCAATGACAAAAAAATCGTGCAGAAATTTTCCCTGCGGCGTCAGCAGGCAGGCGTAAAATGCAGGCTGGCTTTGCAACAAGCCGATATCATTGCTGATCAGGCTTTGCAGAAAATCATAGCGGTCTTCGCCTTCCAGATGGATCAGGCCGCGTCCGTTCAGCTTTACAAAAAATTGGTCTGTCATATTTCGCATTTCACCACAGAGTGCGGGGAGTTCACAGAGAAATTTATTGCTTTGTATCTTTGTGTTACTTCTGTGTCCTGCACGTTCTCTGTGGTAAGAAAAAATATGAGAGTTTTGTTTATTACATCAAGCCGGATTGGCGACGCGGTCTTATCGGCCGGTCTTCTGGATCATATCCTCAAGGCCAATCCCGGTGCGCGTATTACCGTTGCCTGCGGCAAGCTGCCGGTCAGCCTGTTTGAGGGGATGCCGGGGCTGGAGCAGATCATTCCCATGCAGAAACAGAAGTTTCATGGCCACTGGTTTGCGCTATGGCGGCAGGTGGCGGGAACGAAATGGGACATGGTTGTTGACCTGCGCGATAGCGCGGTATCGCGCTTGGTGCGGGCAAAGCGCCGTTATATCTATGGCAAGCAAATTGATAAAAGCAGGCACAAGGTCCAGCAGGCTGCGACGTTGCTCGGCATTGATCCGCCGCCCGCGCCGGTTATTTTCGTTTCGCCGCAGCAGCGCGAAAAGGCGCAGGCTCTGATCCCTGACGGTGGCCCGGTGCTTGGTGTCGGCCCAACGGCCAACTGGATCGGAAAGACCTGGCCGGCCGAACGATTTATCGAGACGGTGGCGCATCTGACTAGCGCTGACGGAATTTTACCCGGGGCGCGTGTTGCGGTATTCGCCGCGCCGGGCGAGGAAGAAGATGCTTACAAGGTGCTGGCCAGCGTGCCGGAAGCACGGCAGATTGATGTTATCGCCAAAACCGATCCCGGAACGGCAGGGGCTGCGCTTTCACGCTGCGCACTTTATGTCGGAAATGATTCCGGTTTGATGCATTGTGCCGCGGCGGCGGGTGTGTCGACGGTCGGGCTGTTCGGGCCGAGTTATCCGCATTTATACCGGCCATGGGGGGCGCATACTGCTTATGTTGCGACGCCGGAAACTTTTGATGAGCTGACCGCATTTGAAGGATATGACCCGAAAACACTGGATCATACGCTCATGACTTCTTTGTCCGTGAAAAATGTTGTCGCGGTAATAGACGCGTTCTGGAAGGCGCGGCAGTAACAAGCAGTTATATTACAGGCTTAAAGATACCGGCCGGGCTGGCAATGCCGCCCGGCTGCTGCGTTAGTCGTTAAACTCGTAGTCGCCTTTGTCCTCGGCTGCTGCCGTTTTGCGCTGCATCGTGCGGGTTTTGTATTTTTCGCCAAGGATGGCCTCGATATAGACGTCGCGGCCTTCGGCGGCAATGTCATAGGGCACATGCTCGATACGCTCCCAGCCTGATTCTCCCATGCA
>CBDUPU010000149.1:0-6189 GCA_965369185.1 uncultured Rhodospirillales bacterium | reverse complement strand
GATACACTGATGCGCGGATCAACCTGAACATGTAAATCGACCAGCGCATCGCCAAGCGCGCTTGTCGAAAGCTCGGTGCAGCCATCCGCCATAATGTCGGCAGTGCGCAGCCCTTGGGACAGCACTTCTTGCGCGGCCTGCTCGATCCGGTCGGCGAGGTCGCCGCGATCCAGAGAATAACGCAGCGCCATGGCAAAGCTGAGGATCGTGGCAAGCGGGTTTGCCTTGCCCTGACCGGCAATGTCCGGCGCAGAACCATGCACCGGCTCGTATAGTCCGGGAACGCCCGGCGCACCAAGAGAGGCAGAGGGGAGCATCCCGAGGCTGCCGGTCAGCATCGCGGCTTCGTCAGACAGAATATCGCCAAACAAATTATCTGTAACAATCACGTCAAACTGCCGCGGATTGCGCAGCAGCTGCATCGCACAGTTATCGGCGTACATATGGCTCAGCTGTACGTCTTTATACTCGGTTTCGTGCAGCTTGGTGATTTCCTCGCGCCACAATTTGCCGCTTTCCATCACATTGGCTTTTTCAGCAGAGCAGACGCGCCCCTCACGCTTACGCGCCAGCTCGAACGCCACGCGCCCGACCCGCAGAATTTCCGATGTCGTGTAAGTCTGGGTGTTAAAGCCCCGGCGCTCGCCGTTGCCCAGATCCTCAATGCCGCGCGGCTCCCCGAAATAAACCCCGCCGGTCAGCTCGCGCACGATCAGAATATCCAGCCCCTTAACTACGTCCGGCTTCAGCGTGGAAGCGTCGATCAGCGCGTCAAACACAATCGCCGGGCGCAAATTGGCGAACAGATCCAGCTCTTTACGCAGCTTCAAAAGTCCGGCTTCCGGGCGGATATTATAATCCACGCCGTCCCATTTCGGCCCGCCGACCGAGCCCATAACAATCGCATCGGCCTTGCGGCACTTCTCCAGCGTTTCATCGGCCAGCGGCACGCCGTACGCATCGATGGCAGCACCGCCCAGCGCGTCTTCCTGTACGTCAAAACTTATATCGGCGCTGCTTTCCAGCCAGCTCATGACTTTTTTGACTTCGGCGATCACTTCGGGGCCAATGCCGTCGCCGGGGAGAAGAACCAGTTTATGTGTACTCATGCTGCCGTACCTCGTTGCGGTTTCAGTTTTTTGCAGATCGGAAAGGCGAAAACCCAGACCACACTGCTATAGTAAATAATCCAAGAAAGCTGTGTCGTTATAGCATAACCACGATCCATGAGAAACCCGAATGTAAAAGGGGATAAGGCGGAGCTAACGATCGTCGTTGCAAATAACAGTGCCTTGATACTGCCGAGATGTTTTGTGCCGTATAGATGCGCGAGCAGCGGCCCGCCGACAGTGCTGAGCATGCCGTTCGCCGCGCCGATAAGCGCCATTCCGGCAAAGGCCGCCACAAGGCCGCTATGCGCGTTTGTCAGCAGAAAAAGACCAAGCGTGACGATCAGCGGGAAGGCGACAAGCACAGGTTTTTCGCTGTATCTGTCGATAAGATAGCCGGCGGCCAGCGCCGCAAAAACCGAAGCCCCGGTCAGAAACGGAAAAGATGACGCAAATTGCAGCGCGCTCAGGCCGAGCGCCTCGGCCACTTCCCGCTGATAAAACAATATCGCCGTGCCGACATACGGCGGGATGATCGTGATCGCGACAAGCCCGTAAAAGCGCCAGTCGCCAAGGACATGCCGCCGCGTCCATTCATCTTCCAGCGCTGCCCCGAGCGCCATGGCACTGGCCGCCTTGGTCTTTTCCTCCCATTTGGCATGGGTGCTATTCTGGTGCGCCCGCAGAAAGAGCCAGAAGCCGGGCAGCAGAACCAACAAATTAAACAGCCCGTAAAAATCCCAGATTGTTCGCCAGTGAATATGTTCTTCCAGCGAAAGCGCAATGAGCGGAAAAACAATCACATGGATCGACCCGCCAAGCGCCGCCAGCGCCACGGCCTTGCCTTTGCCTTGCTCTATATAACGGTTAAGTGAGGTGCTTGCCGCCAGCGCAGTCAGTCCCTGACCGAAATGACGCAGCATGAAAAAAGCGAGAAACAGGGCCGCGACATTATAAACATGCGCGAAGATAAAACATCCGGCCGCAAGCCCGGCGAACACCAGCGCGACAAAGCGCTGCAACGGCCAGAAATCGAGCAATTTTCCGCTAAAGATAATCGCAAAGGCGCTGGCAATCGTCGCCAGTGCATAAAGCGAGCCGATCGCCGTCTTGGTCAGGCCGAGATCTTCCTGCAGGTTGGGCAAGTAAATACCGATCATGACTGACTGGCCGAACGCAGAAAAGAAATACAGCATAAAGCCGGCAGCAATCAGCCCGGCATGGTCCCGCAAGAGGGCGCGCGACTGTTCAAACATAAAAGCTCCCGTGTGGTCTTGTTAGCCGGCGTCGCGCCAAAGCCAAGGCTTTTCGTCTTTTTTCGCTGCCTCGTAAGACGAAATTTCCTGCTCTTTTTCCAGTGTCAGACCAATATCGTCCAGCCCGTTTAGCAGGCATTCACGGCGGAACGGATCGGTTTCAAAGCTGAAAACATGGTTTCCGGCGGTGATTTCCAGTGCTTCAAGATCAATTTTGACCGGTTCGGACGGAAAATCCTGCGCCCGTTTCATAATAACGTCCACTTGCTCTTGCGGCAGGGCAATCGGCAAGATGCCGTTTTTAAAGCAGTTATTGTAGAAAATGTCGGCAAAGCTCGGCGCAATGACGCAGCGTATCCCGAAATCCAGCAGCGCCCAAGGCGCATGCTCGCGCGATGAACCGCAACCGAAATTCTCGCCAGTTATCAGGATCTCCGCATTGCGATAGGCTGGCTGGTTCAATACGAAATCTGCCTTTTCCTGACCTTGTTCGTCATAGCGCATGTCATTAAACAAATTCACCCCGAACCCGGTGCGCTTGATGCTGCGCAGGAACTGCTTCGGAATAATCATATCCGTATCGATATTCCGCATCGGCATAGGTGCCGCAATCGCCGTTAATGTTGTAAATGCTTTCATTCTTTTTCTCCGTCACTCCGGCAAAGGCCAAGTCAGTCATTTATACGCGCTTAAACAGCATACGCCAAGCGGCCAAAATTAAAACTGGTGTCATTGCGAGGAGCGTTTAGCGACGCGGCAATCCAGAATGTGAAACAAGCTGTTTTTCACGCCAAAGCACCAAGATTGCCAAGAATATAATTTTAACCTTGGCGCGCTTGGCGCCTTGGCGTGAAAACGATTAGCCTACGCCTCTGCGTTATCGGCAGAGTTTTCATGCTCCGACATCTTCATGTCGGCGAAGGCTTCAAACAGTTCCATGTCGTAAATGGCGTCGCCTTTTTCCTCGCGCATCCGTTTCAGGACGCCGGGAACGGAAATATCGCGCTCGCCGAAATGATGGCGGCGGATGCTGTAGCCGTCAAAGCTCTCAACGATGCAGGCAAGCCGTACCGGCGCGGAAAGTTCATCTCCGCCTTTGCCGAGATAACCGTTACCGTCCATCTGCTCATGATGGTTCAGCATGATGTCGGTCAGCAGTTCGATAAACGGATGATCAATATGCCCCAGCACTTCTTTGGTAATGTTCAGTCCTAATTCCGTATGGCTACGGCGCAGGCGCTTTATATCATTTTCCGGCTTTTCCACCGTATCCCAGATATGCAGCGGCAACAGGCTCTTGCCAATATCGTGCGCCAGCATGGCCTGATAAAGGTTTTCTGATGTCTTGCCGGATAGGCCCATATGCTGCGCCGTCTTGCGCATATCTTCGGCAACACGGTGGGCATGGTCATGGAAAAAATAGGTCATTTTATAGGAAGGAGGCAGATTATCGCGAGCCCATTCCTTGCGCTTCCTGTCAAAAGCTTTAAGCGCTGCCATCTGCGCATTGATAAAAACGAGGATTTGCTCTTCGGCGTGCGGATCGTCACTAAGGGAAAAATGGTCAGGCCACTGATTGTTGTTCATATATAATTCGGTTCTGTGATTTCGGTTCAGGGTATCCATCAATCAAAACACAGGGGCGGCTGCATGGTCAATTAACAAAGTTGCGACTTTATTTTCTGTAAAAAAGCGATATAACCATAAGACAGCAAAATAAATATTTATAAAGCAGGGGCAGTTTTCATGGGAAATATGATACGCAATTTGCGGGCTTTCAGGCGTTCATTGATCGGTCTAGCCGTTTTACCGGTGTTAGTGGCCTCAACCGCTCTACAGGGCTTTATCGTTGGTCCTGTCTTTAATAACCACACGGTCTTGCCGAACTTTTCCTATAACACGTTGCGGCGTCTTTTCGGTATCAAGGTCGCGTTCAGCAAGGCCTCTGCGCCGCTTGAACAAAGCAGAGCGACATGGTTTGTTGCCAATCATATGTCTATCGCCGATTTTATTGTGCTTGGCAGTGCGCTGAAAGGTACTTTTGCGGGCAAGGGCGATCTGCTGCGCTGGCCCGGTGTCGCCCAGATGGCCAGAGCCGTTAAATATATCGGCATCCGCCGCGTTAACAAAGATGACCCGAACTTTGAAACTTACCATCGCCAGACAATCGGCAAAATCATGAAGAATTTCAACGAGGGGCATAATACCATCATGTTTCCCGAAGGCACGACGACCGACGGCTCTCAGGTCGCGCTGTTCCGCGCCGGACTAATTAGCCTGCTTTACGGTAATGACGGGCTTGATAAAGAGGGAGATCCGGTCAGGTTGGAAAGAGAAGTCGTTGTCCAGCCCATTGCCATCAAGGTCACGGAAGTCGAGGGCAAAAGCATCGATTCACGCGAAGATTTGCGTCATTTTTACAGCCATTATAATACTGAAAATACCTTGAAGCGCATCTGGACGCGTCTTGCCACGCGCAACCTGACGATTGAACTAACGGCGTTCCCGCCGATGGCACCGAAAGACTATAAAGACCAGTTCGAGCTGATAAACAAGGCAGGCGACCAGATCCGCAGCGTCGTCGCGCCCGGTCAGACTGAAATCAGGCCGGCCAGTATTCCAGGCGTCAAAGACCGTGACAAACCTTCTGATCCTCCAAAGCCGGGCTGATTAAAGCGTTTTTATGGTTGCGGATCGGTCGGCGGTTTCGGCGCGTTGCGCTTCTTTTCCTGAACAAGCTGTTCCACTTGCTTCTTAAGCGCCTCCGGCATCGGGGGCGGCTTAATGCCGCCATTCATGTCTGATTTGTTCTGGCTGTACCATTTATAGGCCGCAGTCGGAAGCTCTATCGCGCCGGGCGGCGGCACAAACTCTCCCTCAATTTCTGAGGTGTCGTAATAAGCGATCTTCTCTCCTCCCTCGTAATTATCCCAGCGCGGGAAGGGCATGTGCGGCGCTTCTGGTGTCCATCTGTTTTGCAAATCTTGAATGCCGGGTTCCGGCGGGAAGGATTTCATTTGCTTTGCCAGCTTCCGGCCTTCTTCGGTCAGCATATTCGGTTCGCATTCAAAACAGGTCACTGTTTGATAGTTACCGTCATTATCTGTTACGCCTTTCTTTGATTCCCGAATGCTTTTCCATCCCTTTGGAACGCTGTGGTCGAATTCAATATATGTGATTTCGCTGCCCATAGAGCCAAAGGTGCCGGTGCCGCCAGCCGCTTTGACAAAGTCGCGGCGCATGTTCGATATTTTTTTCTTCTCGGCTTCGTACGCCTTCAATATTTCTGCGGAGCGTCCGGCGAGACGGAAATAACGTATGTCTGATTCTGCTTTGGGTGGTTCGTATTTAAAGTCCTCAGGATACGCGACGCCGACCGGTCGGAAATGCATGTGCGGCTCGTACATATCGCTAGTGGAATGCCTGAATCCTGTGATCTCGTATTTTGTGACGCGGATCGCATCAGTCGGGTGGAACACGTCTTTTTTGTAATCGACTGGTACGGTGATGTAATAGAGCGGGCCGTGCTGGTCCCGCAGGGCGTCAACGACCGGCCAGTTCTGATAGGTGCGCGGATAGCCGTCTTTTGGTTGCTGCACGGTGATGATGGGGCTGTCGCCAAAGACATCTTCCTGGCTTTTGTAATCAGGGTAAGACAGCTTTTCCAGTGCTGCTGCATCTTGCGGGTTTGTCTCGGGATCAGGGGCGAACACGCCGGGATGGTCTGTCACTTCATGCCAGCCTTCAGGCGGCTCGACATTTTTCATGCCGGTATAATTCGGGTGCAGCGGCGTCCAGTCACAGCGTATGCCGATTGCTTTACC
>CBDUPU010000148.1:0-6305 GCA_965369185.1 uncultured Rhodospirillales bacterium | reverse complement strand
CATATCCAGTACACGCTTGCAGATGTCAAAGCCGAACCCGGCACGAGCCATGGCTCCGAGCGCCTTGTTGTAGGCGGTTTCTTCTATTTCGGTATCTTCACGCCGATACGGGCCAATTCTTTTGCGTTTGGCAAGGCGCAGCGCGGCAATTAACTCGACATTTTCATCAGTATCAAGTTCTTCTGCATGCCGGTTAAGCGCCTGTTCCGTATCGTCGCTTTCCAGCCCTTTGGCGGATAGTTTGGCGCGGATCATGCGCCCTGACAGACCGCGGCGGCGCAGGGATTGCACCATGCCCCGCGCATAGGCTTCGTCGTTCAGCAGGCCAAGCTCCTGAAATTTTACTGCAAGCTCATCAAGCATTTTGGCGCAGGCTTCGCGATCCTGGTCCTGATGCCATTTGCAGGAGCGATCGATCTTACGCATCATGACTTTTTTAAAGTGCGCCGTGCTGGCGGCATAGCGCTCCAGATAATACAGACCGGAATTGTGAAGGTAGCTCTCGGTTATTTTGCGCGGCGGCCTTGGTTGTTTACGCTCATTTTTCGGTGTGCGTTTTTTTCGCTGCGGTTCGGTCTTCTTGATATTTTCGGTTGGTATATTAAGTTGAACCATTGCGTTCACTACTTTCTTTAAAGGTCAATCATGTCAGATTCACAAGCCGTACAGCAAGTCTTGTCACCACGAAAAATCCGCAGGATCAATATTGTCGGGTTACAGACGCTGGTGCAGAAAGAGGTCGGGCGTTTTTTGAATGTCTACACCCAGACAATTATTGCGCCGGTCATTACGACCTTGCTGTTTTTTGCCGTCTTCTCTCTGGCGCTTGGCGGGGCGAGCCGCGTTAGCGGTGACGTGCCGTTTCTGCAATTTTTGACGCCGGGGCTGATTATGATGACGATGGTGCAAAACGCCTTTGCCAATACGTCGTCTTCCATGGTCATTTCCAAGGTGCAGGGCAATATCGTCGATGTGCTGATGCCGCCATTAAGCGCGAGCGAGCTGTTTATCGGTTATGTCAGCGGCGGTGTGCTTCGCGGGCTGTGCGTCGGTCTGGCAGCAGGGCTGGCGATTTCTCTGTTTGTCGATGTTAGTATTTATTCGCTTTTTTATATTGTGATTTACGCCGTTCTCGGGACATTGATGCTGTCGAGCCTGGGGCTGGCCGGCGGGATATGGTCGGAGAAGTTTGATCATATCGCAGCCGTTACGAACTTTGTTGTGACGCCTTTGACTTTCTTGTCCGGTACGTTTTATTCGATCGACCGCTTGCCGGAAATCTGGCAAAAAGCCGCGCATTTTAACCCGTTTTTCCACATGATTGACGGTTTCCGATATGGCTTTATCGGTGTTGCAGATGGCAATCCGCTATTCGGGATCATGTTTTTGGCTGTTGTTAATCTGGTGCTGGTATTGTTGTGTTTGCGGATGTTGCGCACCGGTTATAAGATAAAAAGCTAAGTAAGGAAAAAGGTACTGGATATGAGTTTACGGCTGTGTTCTTTGATCGTCTGTATGGCGGTTTTTGCAGGTTTCGGACTGACAGGGTGTACATCGACGATCCCTGAAGGGAAGCCGATGCCGGAATTGACTTTTGAGCACATGGCGCCGTTCCCGGTCAATGTCGCTAAGATAGACGTTGAAAATCAATATGATCCGGCTTCGGACCCGCAGGACGTTTCATCCAGTTTTCCCAGCCCGCCGGACATCATGCTGCGCCGTTATGCGGAAAACCGGCTGCAGCCGGTGGGGCAGCAAGGGACGCTGAAATTCGTGATTGAAGATTCCCACATTCATCACAGTCTTGTGCAGCCAGCGGGTAAATTTACGGGGTGGCTGGGGATTGACCGTAAAGACCTTTACGAGGTCGTGATGCGCCTTCGTATGTTCGAAATTACCGCTGACGGGCATGAGAGAACCAATGCGGTTCTGAACTTAAGGCGGTCTATTTCTATACCGCAGCGTTATTCCGTTGCCGAAAAAGATATAGAGAAGTTCAAGTTTCTTGAGATGTTGATGCAAGATGTTGACGAGGCCGTGACTTCGGCGCTGCGTGACAAAATCAACCTTGCCGCACCTTATGCGAATACGGTCCCATTGGCCCCTTTATCGGCGCCAGAAGCTCGGTGAGAGCATCACGAGTACCGTAAATAGCTCCAGACGGCCAAGTAGCATACCTGCGCTGAGTATCCATTTAGCGCTGTCCGGTAATGGTGCGAAGGTACCTGTGGGGCCGATGACATCGCCAAGGCCGGGACCGACATTTGAAATGGCGGTCACGGCGCCTGAAAGGGCGGTGGTGAAGTCCAGCCCGACGTAAGACAAGGCCAGCGCCAGCAGGGCAAAGCACACAGCATAGATGAAAAAGAAGCTCATGACCGATCCGGGGATGCCTTCGGGAAGCGGCCTGCCGCCATAGTAAGGCAGGAACACGCCGTGAGGGTGTAGCAGCTTTTTGAACTGAACGTCGGTGACGGTGTAAAGAACCTGAAAGCGGAATATTTTGATCCCGCAAGTCGTCGATCCTGCGCAGCCACCCACGACCATGACAAAAAATAGCAGGGCAATGCCAAAGCCGTGCCACTGGTTATAGTCATAGCTGGCGTAACCCGTACCGGTAATCAGGGACACGATGTTAAACGCGGCACGGCGCAGGGCTTCGCCGGATCCCATGTCATGACTGGATATCAGGTAAAGCGACAAGGCGAGGATGCAGGCGGCGACAATGGACAGGAACCAGCGTACTTGTGAATCCCTGAATAATGCGCCGGGGTTGCCGTTTACCGCTTTCACGTAAAGCACGAAAGGCAGGCCGCCCATCAACATAAAGAATATCGCGGTGATCTCGATCCATGGTTTTTGATAGTGTCCGAAGGATGAGTCGAAGGTCGAGAAGCCCCCTGTGGCTACGGTCGTCATGGCATGGGCAAAGGCGTCGAAAACCGTCATGCCCGCAAAATGATAGCAGACCGCGCATACGATCGTCAGGGCCAGATAGATGATGCCGATCGAACTGGCGAGCTGGGTCGCGCGCGGCATGGTCTTGTTTTTTTCAGAGGATTCCGTGCGAAACAGTTGCATTCCGCCAACCTTCAGGAAGGGCAGCACCGCCAGTGCCATGACAATCACACCAATGCCGCCAAGCCATTGCAGGATAGCGCGCCATAGCAGCAAACCGGGCGGGGCATTATCAAGGCCGACAATCACAGTCGATCCGGTGGTGGTGATGCCCGACATTGCCTCAAAAAACGCATCGGTAAAGCTGAGTTCTATTTGCGAGAGCCATAATGGCAGGCTGGCGAAGGTCGCAAGGGTCAGCCAGCTTAGCGTTGTTAGCAGAAAGGCCTGCCGTACATTGATAGAGAAGGGCTCGTCAGTAGTGTTGCCAAGCACAAGGGAGCCGCCGAAAAAAGCGGTTGCCAGAACGCATAGGAAAAATATCTTCCAGTCGCTGTTGCCGAAATGAATGTCGATCAGCATCGGTATCATCATCGCGATGGCGAGGATGGAGAGCAGAATGCCGATAACATAAAGGATCGGACGCAGGTTCAATCAAGTCTCCCTACTAAAACAGGCTAACAGGGTTGTTCTGTGCGGTCAGTGTAGCACTAAACTCTGATAAGGACTATCCAGTGAAAAAGCCGGGATATCGACGGTAAAGGCTTCGCCGTCGCCGCTCTCGACCTGATAGGTGCCAACCATGATGCCACCGGGCGTCGGCAGGGGCGCGCCGCTGGTATATTCATAGCTGTCGCCGGGATAGAGAAGGGGCTGTTCGCCGACGACGCCTTCGCCTTCAACTTCCTGCGTGACGCCGTTGCCGTCAGTGATTTTCCAATAGCGCGACAGAAGCTGGATCGTCTCTCCGCCCTTGTTTTCAATACGGACGTGATAGGACCAGATATAGCGGCCGTCTTCAGGCGCTGACTGGTCGTCGAGATATGTCGGTTCGACTGTGACCTGGATATTGTTTGTCGTCTTGGAGTACATCTTTGTTGTGCCCTCAAATAAGAAAGAAGCCGGCGTCATAATATACGCCGGCTTCTTATATTCCAATAGATTCGGTTGTTCAGACCGGGTTATTCAAAGGTAATTTGTGCCCGTCTGTTGGCCGGCTCGCGTACGCCGTCAGCCGTTTGAACAAGAAGCTCGGCCTCGCCGCGGCTTTCAACGCGGATCAGGCTCGGCTCTACGCCACGGTTGATAAGCGCATCACGTACGGCGTTTGCCCGGCGCATTGCCAGCTTGTTGTTGTAGGATTGCGGACCAGAGCTGTCGGTGTGGCCAACAATCGTAACAGCGTTCAGGCTACGGCTTTTGACTTCTTCTGCAACGGCGTCCAGCACGTTCTGGCCACCAGCGCCGACTTCGGATTTATCAAAGTCGAAGAATACGAGGTACATAGCATCTGCCGGTGTCATCGGCATTGCTTCGACCGGAAGCTCTACAGGCTCTGCCATTGGCGGTTCGGCAGGTTCCGGAACCGGCTGGTAAGGCTGGAGCATGCTTTCCAGTGCGGTGATTGCTTCTTTATACTGGTTTTTGCAGTGAAGAATGTCATCGTCCTGCCAGTTTTCTTCCTGCTCTTCAATCCAGCAGTCAAAACGGGCCTGGGCAATTGCGGCCTGTTGCGGCGCGATTTCACGTGCGCCGAGGTCAAAGGCGACAATCATACGACCGCGTGCGGTTGTAAGTTCTTCCATATGACGGGGGAGCAGGTTCCAATCGGCGATCGGTTCCGGCATGACGTTCTCACCGGCTGCTGCTGCAAGACCCTTGCGCGCAAAATGCAGCGCATCCGGGTAATCCATATTGGCGTTCAGTTCGTTATTGGCAAAATCGCGATATTCGTTTGCCAGATGCTGCGTGAACGGGCTGCCGACAGCCTGAACTTCATTAAGGGCTTCAATTTCACTATGGGTTTTAAAATTGGTACAGGCCGAAACTGCCAAAATGCAACCAACCATCACCAAGCCGCGCAACTTTTTCATTATCTGCTCCTATAAAATAAGACGTTTATGCGCCAGTATATTTCGGATCGTCTATACGACGAGCCGACCGCACCTTTTTATAACCATATCAAAGTGAAAGTAAAGCGCCTTTGCGCAAGTTTTGTTTGATTTTTAGGGAAAAAGGATACAAATTACCTTCTGATTACTGTCGGTTAACATGATAATCGGCAAGTGTGCGGGTGTAGCTCAGTGGTAGAGCATCAGCTTCCCAAGCTGAGGGCCGTGGGTTCGATCCCCATCACCCGCTCCAATTAAATCAGTGTTTTTGACTGCTTCCCTTTTTTGCTTGTAAGCAACTTTAGTATGCTATCCCATGATGGGACTTGTTCTGTCTGTAGTGATCGTTAATTTTTTGCAGTTTCGTACTCTTCCATTAATAGTTCTGCAGTAATATTGAATAAGTAGGGTGTATTCATTTTTTGTACACATATATATATGTATATAATATAACTGAGTATTGCGCGTATTTCGGCGTATCTATGGGATTTTTAGCTATGACGTAAAGTAAAGGAGAAGTAATGGTGTCATATGCTGCTTTTATAATTTTTTTATTTTCTGCAATGTTCCTTACTCCTCAAGCTAGTGCGCAGATTTCTTTGAATGCCGGTGGTGCCAATGGCGGTGCCATAATTCCCGGTTGGTCGTCAGATGCTTGCAATGCTTCGATAGAGGGTGCGCTTCGCTACAATAGCAGCGGCGGTGGCGGCGGCTGCAGTGGTAGTTCAGATTATACAACGCCGGGTACATATACATTGAATGTGGATGGGTCCAAGGTCGGTTGCACAGCTACGGTCACTATTAAAGGTGCCGGCGGTGGTGCAGGCGGTGGCAGCAGCAGCGGCGGTGCGGGTGGAGGAACGATATTCGAGTATGTTCCCGGCGCGACTGGCGATTTCAATATACTGGTTGGTAGTGGTGGCACTGGGCGAGTTACGGATACGGGGCTGGCAGGCACATATGGCGGCGGCGGTGACAGCGGCTGCCATTTTTCATCCAAATGTGGCGGCGCTGGCGGCGGAGCAAGCGCTATAAAGTTTGATAGCACGTTGCTGGCAATCGCCGGCGGCGGCGGCGGCTCATCGATCGATGACCATTCAGGCGCGGCTGGGGGCGCAGGTGGTGGCCTGAATAATGCAGGAGGAAACGGTAGCGGCCCCGGCGGCACAACCGGCGGCAATAATAACACTGGCGGGAATAAAGGTAACTGCTTTGCTGGCGACGGCGGTAATGGCGGCAGTTCTTCCGGAAATGGCAGTAACGGCAGTGGGGGTAATAACGGTGGCACAGCGAATG